>CALBET010000585.1 GCA_937888665.1 uncultured Acidobacteriota bacterium | reverse complement strand
CGGGAGCCAGGGGCCGCAGGCGAACACGTACGTGCCGGCGGTGAGCCGGCTGCCGTCGCTGGCGACCAGACTATCGATCGCACCGGATCCCGTCGGAGCCGCCACCGCCGTGATCCGGTAATCGACGCTTTGTTTCATGGCCTGCCGGACGACCATCTGCACCGCGCGGCGGGCCATGATGACGCCGGCGTCCGTTTCGAGGACACCGCGGGTGATCGGGCCGAAACTGAACTGCGGGAACCGCTCTTCGAGTGCCGCTCGGTCGAGGCTCTCGAACGGGACGTGCAGCCGTTTCAGGGTCGCGATGGTGTCGTCCGTGGTCTGGTCGTCGTCGCGCGCCATCCACAACACACCGGTGCGGGTGAAGAGGTCTTGCCGCCAGTCGCGAAACAACTCGCGCCAGGCGTGGGCCGAGCGCTGAGCCCACTGCGAGTAGATCAAATTCGCGCCGTATCCCGCGCGGATGACACGTGTCGCCCCACTGGAACTGGACCGGGTGTTGGCCGTGCCGAACGCGTCGACCAGCGTGACCGATCGGCCGGCGCGGCGAAGCTGCAGGGCAGTCCACGCCCCGAACACGCCGGCGCCGACCACGACCACATCGGAGGAACGAGGCATAGCGTGCGAAGTACTCGGCGACCAGCCGCGGGGGGTCGGGGCGAAGCCTCCAGTTCGTGAGGCTGATTCCTATCCAACTGTTAGACTAGCACCGATGCGGGCCCCGGCAGGAAAGGCGCGCACATGCGCGCCTCGCGGACGCGGAGTGGGGCATTGGAGCCCCGAGGAGCACCCGCGGGGGTTCTGGGCGCAGCCCCCGTCTACTACTGGTCACGATGTCCGCCCCTTGTCTGGAGGTGTACCCCGGAGCCGTCCACCTGCCGGGGTTCCTGTCGCTCGATGAGCAGCGCGTACTGGTGGAGCACTGCCAGGACATTGGCAACGGGCCGACGGGATGGTATGTCCCGACAGTGCGCGGTGGGGGGAAGATGCGGGTCCGGATGCTGTGCCTGGGCCGGCATTGGAACGCCCGAACCTACCGCTATGAGGCGAGTCGACGCGACCACGACGGCCGGCCTGCGCCGCCCCTGCCGCCACAGTTTTCGGCCGTGGCCGTGCGGATGGCCGAGGCCGCGGGCATGCGACTGACCCCGGATGTCTGCATCGTGAACTACTACGACGCGGCCGGCAAGATGGGGCTCCACCAGGACAAGGATGAGCGCCCTGACACGTTGGCGCTCGGCGTCCCGATCGTGTCCGTGTCGCTGGGCGACACCGCGAAGTTCATCATCGGTGGGCTCACGCGCAAAGACGCGAAGGCCATGGTGCCGCTGGCGTCCGGCGACGGGTTCGTGTTTGGCGGGTTGAGCCGACTACGCTACCACGGCGTGGCCGGGCTGTTGCCACGGACCGCGCCTCGCGAGTTGCACCTCGACGGCAGGCTCAATCTCACCTTCCGACAGGGTGCGGCGTAGCGGCGTAGAGGAAGGGCCTGCCCGCCGAAGCCTTGGCGAAGGCGGGGCCAAACACCCCGCCGGACGCCCGTTCGCCCCCCAGAAACGCCCTCTTGGTGAAATTTTGGATCTTTTCTTCGAATAGGGGCTATCTTATGCTCGTTAAAAGACTTGGACTGAAACACGGGTCTGCCTGTTGACCCGTCTGTAGGAGCCAAAGATGCATAAGCCGATTAAATACGCGGAAAAGGGACTCACGATGCTGGCCGACGCCGGCTTCAGAGCCTTCGATCTGGTGAACCGATATAACCAGCGGGCGTCGTTCACGCCTGCGTGGGCCGACACGCCGCTGCTGAAGTCGAATGAGAAGGTGAAGCCGCCTCTGGGCTGGCCCCGTGAGACCGATTCACTGTGTCCGAAGTGTGTGCGTGAGGCGCGGCAGGAGATTCTTGACGGCAAGCGCGACTACAAGATCTTGATCAACGAGAAGGTCGGTGAGATCAAGGCCAACATCATCGAGCGCGACGGCAAAATTTTGATGGTGAAGGACTGCCCGGTGCACGGCCATTTCGAAGATGTGATGGCGATGGACACCGCGTTCTTCAAGCATCTTGAAGACTCGTTCCCCGGCAGCGACATGCGGGCGCACAACGACGAGAAGCTGCACAACCATGGCAGTAGCACCATCAAGTACGGTCGCGGCTCGGTGCTGACGATCGACCTGACGAACCGCTGCAACATGATGTGCGACCCCTGCTTCATGGACGCGAACCAGGTGGGGTTCGTCCATGAGCTTGGATGGGACGACATCAAGACGCTGCTCGACAACGCCATCTCGATCAAGCCGCGCCGGCAGATGTCGGTGCAGTTCTCCGGGGGCGAGCCGAGCATCTCTCCATATTTCCTCGACGCGATTCGGTATGCCCGGAAGGTCGGCTACAACAGCGTGCAGGCGGCGACCAACGGCATCGAGTTCGCCAAGAGCCCGGACTTCGCTCGCGCGGCTGCTGACGCCGGGCTTCGCTACGCCTATCTTCAGTTCGACGGCGTCGGGAACGCCGCCAACTCACACCGGCTGGTCGGGAATCTGTTCGACGTGAAACTACGGGCCATCGAGAACCTGCACGCCGCCGGTGTGGACATTGTGCCGGTCATCACGATTCTCAACGGTATCAACAACGAGCAGGTCGGGCGCGTGGTGCAGTTCGCGCTCGACAACCCTAAGAAAATCAACTTTCTGTCGTTCCAGCCGGTGTCGTTCACCGGCCGTGACGAGGAGATCACCGACGAGCGTCGGCACGCGCAGCGCTATACCCTGTCGCACCTGGCGCAT
>CALBET010000584.1 GCA_937888665.1 uncultured Acidobacteriota bacterium | reverse complement strand
TCCACGACCGCCTCCGACCCGACGCCGTTCGCCATGGCTCCCGCCACATAGGGATAGGTCAGGCCATGGGTCGCGCAGAATCCGGGATCGCCGAGCTGGTCAGGCCGTAACGCGGGCGCGTAGCCCACCAGCCGCCGCGCGCCCGCGGTGGGGGCGCTTCCGCACTCCAGCGTGGTGGTACCGCCGTGCGCCACGCCCAGCTGTCCGTCCACGTCTACGAGCCGGATCGGGGTGGCCACGTGATGGACGGCGCGCGTCACCGCGTCCGCGCCCACTTCGGGCGCACGGACCCCGTCAGGGGTCCACCAGCCGAGGACCGACTCGCGGTCCGGCCGTATCCGAAGGATCGATGCCTTTGCTTGCACGTCGCACGGGCTCCCACCCGCGTCCTGGTGTCCGTCCGGCCGGCTCACGCCGTCCGGGTGATCACGTCTGTGTGGGACACGGGGGGGTGCCCCGCCGCGTCCCCTGAGCCTGCTACGGCCGGAGCAGCACCGGCAGCTGGAACACGGTGCTTTCTTCGGCGGTCACGCACGGTTCCACATCTGAGACACCGAGCTGCTCGAGGCGCGTCACGACATCCTGCACCACCGAACTCGGGGTGCTGGCGCCGCCGGTGATACCTACCCGGGTGACGCCGTCCAGCCATATCGGACTCACGTCCTCGTGACTGTTGATGAGATGACTGGGGATCCCGCGGACCGCCCCGATCTCGGCCAGCCGCGCGGCATTACTGGAGTTCTCGGACCCCACCACCAGGAGCAGCCCGATCCCGCGCTCGCACATCGCCTTGACGGCGTTCTGCCGGTTCTGCGTCGCGTAGCAAATGTCGTCGCCGGGCGGTAACTCCAGGTGGGCAAAACGCTCCCGGAGCGCGTCGACGACGTGCTGCGTATCGTCCATGCTCAGCGTGGTCTGCGTCAGCACCATCAGTTTTCGGTGCTCGGGTATCACCGTCGTGCGCGCCTGTTCGACGTTTTCGATCAATGTGGTGTGGTCGGGCGAATGGCCCATCGTTCCCTCCACCTCCTCGTGACCGGCGTGGCCGATAAAGAGGATGTGATACCCCTCGTCGACGAACCGCTCCACCTCGACGTGCACCTTACTGACGAGCGGGCAGGTCGCGTCGATCACTCGCAACGATCGCCGCTCGGCCTCTGCATGCACCGCCGGGCCCACCCCGTGGGCGCTGAAGACGACCAGGGCCCCTTCGGGCACCTCGGCGAGCTCGTCCACGAACACCGCGCCGCGTTCTCGGAGCCATCCGACCACATGTCGGTTGTGGACAATCTCCTTGCGCACGTAGACCGGCGCACCGAACCGCTCGAGAGCCAACTCCACGATCTGGATCGCCCGATCGACGCCGGCGCAATAACAGCGCGGGTTTGCTAGCAGCAGTTTCATGACCGACGCGTGTTCCTTTCTCCGAAAGGCTCCATGTAGACGGCCGGTGACCCCGCCCCTGTCACAAGGATACCCTTGCCGGCCCTGCACGCTCGACGGCTCAGAACCGAAACAGGCGGTTCACCTTCACGACGAGGGCCCGGTTCTCCAACTCAGGGAAGTGGGGACCCAGGGTGTCCCGCAGGTCGGTGTACACCACGAACAGTTCGCTGCCCGGTTGGTACTCCCAGCGCAGCCGAATGTTGGTCGAGAGCGATTCAGCGCTCGAATTGTATTGCAGGAGGGCGCTGACAAACGCTCGTGGGTTGAGGGTGAACGTGGCTCGACTGGTCACGAGGGCCGTGGTGAACCGCCCGGCCGGCACGTCGACTCGGTTGATCTCCACGCTTGGCTCCACCGACAGCTGCGGGGACAGACCAACGCGACCGCGGCTGAACCCGGCACTTGTTCTGGTGCCGCCGAAGAAACTTCCGTGCGAGACCGAGAGGGTGCCGGAGATCTCGCGTTGCGCGCCGAAGGAGTAGGACGCGCGGGTGTCGGTGAATGTATACCCGGCCACAGGAATGACCACGCCGGCGGCGATGTCGAACGGGTCGGCCAGAAACTCGTAGTTCTGCGATGTTTCAACCAAAAATTGGTCGCTGTTCTCCAACTCGGCGCCGAACGCACCGCTGGCAATGCGCGTGTCGACACGTCCGTCCCCGTTCGTGACGTAGTCGAAACTGCCCTCGAACCTCAGCTTCCGTATCGAGGCGATGGCCTCCGGCCGTGGACTGAACCGGGCCGAGGCGAAGTTACGTTGGAAGTCGGTTCGCCGCAGGAAGCCGACCTCCGGGTTGAAGTCCTCGCCGACCACGAGCCGCTCGACCTGGAGACCGTACCGGTCGGCGTTGTAGTCGAACTGCCCCCGGTAGCTCGTATCGTCTCCGTCACGTCCAGAGGTCTCGGTTCGGGCGACATAGGTGTTCAGGCTGAGATTGTCGTAGAACCCGAACGTGGCGTCCACGCCGTACATCTGGTTCGATCCGTCACCGTCGATCGCGACCGAGCGGTAGGTCCCCATGGCACCGACGCTGCTGCGGCGGAGAATGTCGCGCTTGATCCGGGCAACCCCAAAGTTCGTCGGGCGCGCATCGGACCCGCTCTCGTTGCCGGTCCGGATGTCGAGCAGGCCGATGCTGTACGCGCCGACTTTCCCCGTGAGGCGTCCCCCGGCGTCGATCGGGACCGGCAGTCCGCCAACCAGTCCGATGCGCCGGCTGAAGAACAGGATGGGGGTGTTGCTCGCGCCTCCCCCTGACCCGCCCACCCGCAGACCACCGGGTCCGCCGCCGCTGAAACCGCGGCCGCCGCCGAAGTCGAAGATACCCTGGCCTTCGAGGAAGAACTCCCGCTTCTCAGGAAAGA
>CALBET010000583.1 GCA_937888665.1 uncultured Acidobacteriota bacterium | reverse complement strand
GCCGACGTGAACGGCCTGTCCTCCAGTCTCTTCGAGAACTTCGTGCACGGGGCGCCGGTCTTCGCGCCGCTGTTGTGCGTGGACATGGTGGTGCTGGCGGCCATTGGACTGTGGGACATGTTCTCGGCGCCGCAGGCCGCGTGATCAGTTTGGCCTGCGCTTGCTCCGATGGGGCGGGCGGCGGAGCGGAACATCGTAGCCCGGCACGCCGTATCCACCGAGGCGGTATGCCTTTGAGTGTGTCAAGCGCATCAGCAGCATCTATCTGGTGTCGCTCGTTGTCGTGGGACTCTTGCTGACGATTATCGAAAAATGCCCTTGGGGGTGGACAACATTCTCGCAATGAGGCGAATTATCGTCGTTGCGTTTCTAGCGTCGATGAGTGCCGCCGTGAGCGACATGTTGAAGTGACCCCAACGGACTCGTCCGCGCGGTCAGGCGATTGCCTCTGGCCAAGGACCACAGTCCTTGGGGTTCGACGCCTGCGGCGACTCTGTTCATTGGCGCGAGCTCACCGGCGGTCGGCCGCGGCCGCCGAGCACGGACACGATGAATGGGGAGGATGGATATGGCTGCACCCGATCTCGATCCGATCCCGGAGACCTTGATCGACAGTGTGTGCCAGGGTCTGGCCGCAGACAAATCCGTTCGCCAGGTCTTGCCAGGCGGCGGGTCGCTGAACATTGATCGCTTGTTGCCGTCTCTGTGTGTCTATCGCCGCGACCCGTCGCGCGCTGACGAGGGCACCGGCCGATTTGTCACGCCGGAAGCGGCCTACCTGATGGCTCCCGGCGAGGCGGTCCGGCGAAAAGGGCTCCAAAGGCTCGTCCGGCGCATTGTCGAGACCGTGTCAGCGCGATTGGGCGGGTTTCTCATTCTGGAGGTCTGGTCCGCCGACAACCGCATGGTGCCTCGCGACACAGACCCCATCACCGGCGAAGTCCGACTACCAGGGCCGGGTTTCCGCGTGCTCACCCGTTTCCCGCAGCAACCCGAAGGCACCGCCGCAAGCCTCGCGTCAGAGTTGCAACGTATCAAGGTGCAGGGCCAGCCGGCGCGGGTCGAGATCAACCTGCGCTCGCGCAACCACCCGCCACGGATGACGCAGCTTATCTCCACGTCGGAGGCCGAGCGGATGAACTGCCACGTGCTGGGCTTGGAGATTCTCCCCATCTATCGCCATCGGGAGAGTGGGGAGGTCTACGACGACATACTCCGCCGGTTGCGGCAAAAGGTTGCGCGTGCGCTGAAGCGGGCGTTCTTCACCTTCGCGCTGGAACACACCCAGGTCCGGCCGCAGCATTACTGGGTTCTTGGGCGCAAGACACTGTCGAGAACGGTGTGGACGGTCGATCGACAGTTGGCCGACGTGGGCGGCCAATTCAAGTTTCTACTCCTCGTCACGCCGGTCAACGCCGAGCGAGAGTGGCACAGCTTCGTCGACAGCAAGTTCTCGCGTCCACCGCGGTTTCAATACCGGCCATGGGGCACCGACCCGCTGGTCCTGAAGCGTCGTCTCCTCAACATCCAGACCGAACAGATCGACGACCCGACGCTGTCCTACCTCTTCCGGCAGACCCAGGACGAGTTGGAGCGCCAGATCACGATGCTCTCCGATATAGGCACCGACCGGTTCTTGCCGGGGAGCCTGCAAGTGTTCGGCGCGGTCACGCCGGCCTTGCTGACCCTGGCCAACGACGTGTTGGCGCGATGTCCGGAGCCTGACCGCGGAACGGACATGATTCCGGCCAGGACGTTCGCCGAACGAGCACGACGGGAAATTCGTCAGTACCGCCGCCAGATGCCGTCGTTTGCGGCCCGCGTAATAGTGCGCGACGACATGTACTCAGGCCTGCTGTCGAGCGGCGGCAATCTGCTCGTCGGCCGCGAAACCTTGATCGCCGCCCATCGCGTCGAGGCGCTGCTGCACCATGAAGTCGGCACCCATCTCGTGACGTACTTCAACGGTCAGGCCCAGCCGCTCCGTTTGCTGCAGGTCGGACTGGCCGGGTACGACGCACTGCAAGAGGGCCTTGCCGTGCTGTCGGAGTATCTGGTCGGCGGTTTGAGCCTCGGACGGCTACGCACGCTGGCGGCCCGTGTGGTGGCCGTCGACCGTATGATTCGCGGCGCGCCATTCGTCGACACGTTCCAGTTACTCGTGGACGGCTTGGGGTTTGAACCCCGCGTTGCCCATACGATCCTGGTGCGCGTGTATCGTGGCGGCGGGCTGACCAAAGACGCGGTCTATCTGCGGGGTCTCGTCGAGGTCCTGCGGTATCTAGGTCGTCACGGCGAACTCGAGGCGCTCTTTGCGGGGAAGTTCGCGTCGGATCACATCCCCATCGTGCGCGAACTGCTCT
>CALBET010000582.1 GCA_937888665.1 uncultured Acidobacteriota bacterium | reverse complement strand
ATGAGCAGCGCTGGGTTATGCGTAGCGTTCGGGGTTGGCCACCGGTGGAGGCGGTCGTGACGACCGAACACTACGCATAATCCGGACGCGATCAGAGGTCGGCGAGCCAGTCGAGCAGTTCGGAGTTCTGGTTCCATTCGGCCAGGTCGGCGGTGACGACGTCATCGTAGACGGCTTCGAGTGCTTTGCGTTTGGCCTCGGTGGAAGCCCGTGCGTAGATTTCAGTGGTGGACAGATCGACGTGGCCGAGGATGTCACGAATGTAGGGCAGTGGAACGCCGGCGTCGTAGAGGTGCATGGCCCGACTGTGGCGCAGAGTATGCGGACTGAGGTGGGCGTTGGTGAGCGCCGGATCTGCCGCACGGGCCCGGTATTTGCGAAGGATCCAGGCGATCCCACCACGGCTGAGTTTGGCGCGGTGCTGGTTGAAGAACACTGGATGATCCTCAGTGCCTGGGCCGCCCAGATGCTGTTCGGCGAGGTAGGCGGCCAGCAGTGCTGTCGTGTTGGCATCGAGAGGGACGTGGCGGGTCTTGCGGCCCTTGCCGGTCAGCGCGACCATGGCCGGGTTATCTAGGCGTATGTCGCGGACGGTCAGATCGGCGAGTTCTTGAACCCTCGCCGCGGTGTCGTAAAGCGTGGCCAGCAAGGTCGCGTCTCGCCTACCTGTCCGGGTGGACCGGTCGGGTGCGGCGAGCAACCGGCGGGTCCGTTCGACGCTCAGGTGGGCGACGGCTGGCTGGTCATGTCTGCTGGCGGGGATCGCGAGGATGTCCTGATAGCAGGCCATGCGGGCCGGGTCCTGGGTCTGCATCCAGCCGAAGAACGAGTCGATCGCGGCCAGCCGCTGGTTGCACGTCGACGCGCTGTTTCCTCGGCTGGTGCGTAGCCAGGTGAGGAATCCGGTGATGGCTGCGGCATCGAGCAAATCGAGTGTGAGTTTCTCGGGCGGGATGGACCGCTGGTCGCGGAAGTAGCAGATCAACAGTTTGAACGCGTCACGGTAGGAGGCGATGGTGTTGGGTGAGTAGCCGCGCAGCCCGGCCAGGTGGCCGGTGAGGAATCGGCGCAGGGACACCGCGAAGTCAGTGGCCATCACGCGCCCCCCACCAGCACGGGTGGGACGACGTCGCCAATGACCTGTTGCACGCGGGCGGTGATGTCTGGGTAGGACTCGGCGGTCAGGTGCAGGTAGTAGCTGGTGTCGGCGATGGAGGAGTGGCCTAGGTAGGCCTGTAGCACCGGCAGCAGAGCGCCGACTTCACGCTCCTGGGCGAACCAGGACCGCAGGTTGTTGACCGCCATCGTATGGCGTAGATCGTGGACTCTGGGGCCATGCCCAGGTCCGCCGTGGGAGATACCCGCCTGCCAGAGAAACCGGCGGAAATTGTGGTAGACGTTGCCGAGTGTGAGCGGCTGGTCGCACTTGGCGCCGGGGAAGAACCACTCCCGCCAACTTGGCTGCCCGGCAACTTGAGCGTGGTAGTTGGCTAGCCTGTTGCGCAGCGTTTCGGAGACGGGCACCTGCCTGTCCTTGCCGCCTTTCGCGTCGCGGATTTGCAGCACCCCGGTGTTGATGTCGACATCGTCAGCGCGCAGTAGGCGGGCCTCCGAACAGCGTAGGCCGCAGGCGTAGATCGTGCGGAACAGCACCGGCATGACCAGATGACGCAGCGGAACCTCCGAGCAGTAGTGGCAGCAGTCGGTCTGCGTGAACAGCGCCGCCAGTTCGGCGTCGGTATAGATGTACGGGACATACCGGACAGCCCGGGGCAACGCGGCCCGGGGCAGTAGGTAGGCCGCCACGTTGCGGCGGCCCAGCCAGCGGGCCAGTTCCCTGGTCGGCGCGGCCAGTCCCTGCAGCGTCGCGGGCTTGACTCCTCGCCCCCGGGCCGCGGTGATCCACGCGCTCACCGACGCCTCGGTGAGCGTGTCCAGTTCGGGGAACTCGTCGCGGCTGAACGCCTCGAACCGGGCCAGCACCCGCTGCTCGGCGTCGTACTTGTAACCGACGGCACGTTTCTCGCCGACCAACGCGGCGATCGCGTCGGCAAGGGTGATGGCGGCGCTCATCGTCTCGCCCCCGACGTCAGCGCGTCCGGATCCAACGCGCACTGCGCCAACAGACCCAGGGACGATTTCAGGTAGACGCCCGTGGAGGCCACCTGCTGGTGGCCAAGAATGTCGGCGATCTGTTCGATCGGTGTGCCCCGTTCCAGCAGTCTGGTCGCCAGCGTGTGCCTCAGCGAATGCATACCGTGACGGCGCTGCTCGCTCAGCGAGACATGCGCGACCCGGGCATGCTTGACCAGAATCTGATGCAGATGATCCTGCTCCGAAAACGGGCCGATCGGGGCCGTGTGTCGCACGAACACCTGCGGGCAGTCGCATGTCGGGCGGCCGTGCTGAACGTAGTCGATGATCGCCCAGCCGACATCCTTGAGCAGCGGCAACTGCACCCGGTGGCCGGTCTTGGCCTGCACCACCGACAGCCGGTTGCCGGGCCAGTCCAGATCGGCAAACCTCAACCGTTTTGCGTCGACGCCGCGCAGCCCGAGGCGGGTGATCAACAAGATCAGCGCGTAATCGCGTTTACCGCACGGGTTGCCCCGGTCGATCGCGGCCAGGATCTTGGCCACGTCGGCCGGATCCCATACCGATGGGATTCGCGCCTGCCTGGTCGATTTGGCCGCCGGCACCGCCTCCAGCACAGCGACGTCGACCAGCCCCTCGCCGATGGCGAAGCGCAGCAGTGACCGCACCGCGCACAGTTTGTGCTCGACCGTTTTGGCCTGGTAGCCGGCCAGGGTGGTCACGAACGCACCCAGGACCCCGGCATCCAGGCCGGCTAATCCACCCCTCCTGCTGGTGAACGCGACGAACTCCCCGGCCACCGTGCCATAGGATCGCACCGTCGACATGGCGCAGCCGTCCGCCCGCAGCCACGCCTGAAACCTGGACACAACGTCCCCCTGATCAGCGCTCAACTTGTCCACGGTGCGGGAATAGCGGCGCAGCACCGCACCGCGAACCGCGAAGTCGTCGAGCATCGCCGCGACGCGGAACAAGTACACATCGGTCGCCTTCAGCGTGCCGGCCTGCTCCTTGACGAAGAAGCCGCCACACGCTTCATCGACCCAGGCCATCGCCATGTCCAGCGAGAACTCCTGGACCCCTCGGGAGGTGAAGAACCTCTCCAAGCGGCGCCAGCAGCCCCGATACCAGACCATCGTTGAGGGCCTATAGCCCAGACGCACCAACTCGGCATCCAACCCGGACACCAGTTCGGAAACAGCCACCATAATGATCGACCTCCAATCACGAAGGCCCGACACCGTGCCGAGCCGTATGACCAGAGTCCCACGGATTATGCGCAGCGTACGGTCGTCACAACCGCCTCCACCGGTGGCCAACCCCGAACGCTACGCATAACCCAGCGCTGCTCATAGGGGTCTCAGATCTCACCGTTGTTGGCTAACTTGTTCATGCATTACGCGTTCGATATGTGGATGACCCGGGAGCATCCGGGGTGTCTGTTCGAACGCTACGCGGACGACATCGTTGTCCACTGCGACACCGAGCGACAGGCCCGTAACCTTCGGGACTTTATCGCCGACCGGCTCGCGACCCTTGGTCTCGAGTTGCACCCCGAGAAGACGAAGATCGCGTAGTGCAAAGACGCGAGTCGCCAAAGAGGAGACCCGGAGCACACCAGTTTCGACTTCCTTGGCTACACCTTCCGGGGCCGCGTGGCCCGTGGCCCCAGAGGCTTGTTCGTGAGCTTCTCGCCGGCTATCAGCGCCCACGCGAAGAAGGCGGGTGGCCAGAAGATCAGAGCCTGGCACCTCAACCGTCGCAGTGGCACGGACCTGTCCAGTCTCGCTGAGGAAATCAACCCTCAGGTTCGAGGCTGGATCGGCTACTACGGAGCCTTCTATCGCTCCGAGTTGTATTCCCTTGCATTGCGCATCGACCAGCACGTCGTTCGATGGGCCATGCAGAAGTTCAAGCGATTGCGGGGCAAACCAATCCGGGCGTGGGAATGGCTGAATGCCGTTCGTCAGCACCAGCCGAAACTCTTCGCCCACTGGCACCTGCTCCCACCCATCCAAGATCGACTTGTAGGAGCCGTATGACAGGAGACTGTCACGTACGGTTCTGAGAGAGCCGGGGGGTGAGATTCCCCCCGGCTACTCGCCAGAGCCCGAAATATCCACTGGACTTCGAATGGTCGACCGAGGTTCACGTTTCCAGCGCGGCCTCGATGACCGAATTCCACCGGGACCGCTCTGAAACGATTACGTGGGCGTAGACGGCAACGCAAGTGGCCACGCTGTGGCCGGCTCGCGCCGCGACCTCGACCGGAGCAACACCCGCGTCTAGCATCATGCTCACGCAGAGGTGACGCAGGTCGTAAATGCAGGTCAGCGTTTCCGTGTCATCACCGAGCACCTGCGACCGTGCGTCACGCCACGCCCCACCCACGCAGGCATCGTGAACGACAACACCGTTGTCGGTTTCGAACACGTGCCCCGTTTTGCGGCCATTGATGCGCTCACGCAGGACCGTGACGAGCGAGGGCGGGATGGGAACAATGCGACGGTCGGACGTACGGCGATGCTTGAGCGCCCGATCATCGCGAATGGTGCCGGAGTCAGTAAACGCCTTCGTCGCTGTGGCGGCCGACTCGGCAAGCTCG
>CALBET010000581.1 GCA_937888665.1 uncultured Acidobacteriota bacterium | reverse complement strand
GCAATTCCCGCGGGAACGTCCGGGAGGGTGGAGGCGCCGGTGACGCGACCGTAGCGAGCGAGCAATTCCTCGAATCGACGCGCTCTCACCGCCCGTAGCGAAAGAAGCCGCGTGCTACGCTTGCCGCTCCTGGGAGGCCACTGTGCGCAGAACGTCAACCACGCTTGCTTCGGTCCTCGGTTTCGGGTGCTGCCTGCTGGCGGCGCCGGCAAATAGCTGGGCCGCGTGCGGCAACACGGGTGTCGCGGTGCAGATACTCGGCTCAGGCGGTCCGTTCGGTCAGGGCCGCGCGTCTGCGGGCTACCTCGTCTGGATCGACGGGGTCAGCCGAATCATGATCGACGCCGGGGGCGGCACCTTCAGTAACTTCCACAAGGCGGACGCGCGCGTTGCCGACCTCGACCTCATGGCGCTGAGCCACTTCCATCCCGACCATGCCTCGGAGATACCCGCCATTTTGTGGACGCAGCGGGGCGAGATGCGAGTCGCTGGACCGTCCGGCAGTGACGAGTTCCCGTCCGTCGAGGAATTCCTGGACGGGCTCTTCGGATCCGCTGGCGTGTTTCGCGTGATCGGCCAGCGAATGAGCTTCGAGACACGAACCGTCGATGTCACTGCGTCGCAACCGACCGACGTGCTGTCAGACGGTCGAGTGCGTGTCCAAGGCCTCGGCGTGCCCCACGGCACCGTTCCGGCCGTAGGCTATCGCGTCGACGTCGGCGACGTCAGCGTGGCGTTCAGCAGTGACCAGAACGGATCCAATGCCGCGTTCACCGAGTTCATCGAGGGTGTAGATGTCCTGGTCGTGCACTTCGCCGCATCGGAAGACGCACCGGCCAGCCCCTCAGCCCTGCACGCAAAACCGAGCGTCTGGGGACAAATCGCGACGGACGCCCGCGTAGGAACGCTTGTCCTGAGCCACCTGTCCGAAACGGACGCGTCGCACCCACTCGCGGCGGGCAATCACAGCGGCAATGACTTCGAGTCGAGCCTCGAGCACCTGCGGTCCCGGTACGACGGACCGTTGGTGGTCGCCGAAGACCTGATGTGCGTGGCGGTTGAATAGCGGGTGATACGCCACACCTGTGGCGTCGATCCTGGCGGGCACCTGAAACGGGGCGGGGGTTGGCGCAGGGTGTTGGTGTCAGAACTCAATTTACCGGCACTCTGGCCGTCACTTCGTCGAACCAGTTGAGGACCACATTGACCTGAGGAGTAACGGCGTCACCGTCCGCCTGCTGCACCGCCCGCTTCAGCATCAAGAAACGCTCTCCGCCGAGCGACACATCGAAGTGCCGTCCTGCCTGGGGGAATTCATACTCGCCTCTGAACAGCTCGCTGGGATCGCCGGGACGGAACACCGGCTCCCATTCGATCGGCACCTCCATGATCGCTTCGTCTTCAGTCTGGTAGTAGAGCCTGCTGCCGTCCGGGGCCCAGACCGGTTCACGGGCGCCACCTTGGCTGATTTTGGTGCGCGGGCCTTCGACGTCGGGGAACGGCGACACTACACTTCGTTGGAGCCGGAGTCGTTGGATGTATACGCGATAGATTTCCCGTTCGGCGAGATAGCGGGGTGCGCCTCGAAGAGGCTCTCGTCCGCGAACAACGGGTCTGCCTGCTCAGCGCCCGCGGTCAAGGCATACATATCGCCAGTCGTGGGTCCGCCCGAGACGTACAAGACGAGCGTGTCTCCTCCTGGCACCCAGGCGTGAGGCAGTATGTCGTTACCCTGTCCGAACGTGGCAGGGGCAAACCGTGTCACAGCGCCGATCCCATCAGCCGCCGCCATGAACACTCCGCCGCCGTCACGTGTTGACCCGAACACGATGGCCGATCCGTCGGCTGTCCACATGGGACTGGTATCACGCGCCTGGTCCGTCGTGATGCGAGTGGACGTGCCTCGTGCCAAACCGTAGACCCAGATGTCCACGTTATCCACGGATTCAACTTCCACAGCCACACGTGTGCCGTCCGGAGAGATGCGCGGCAAGTCGTACGGAGCGGGGTCCTCGACTGCCAACTCCTCGCCGCCTGCACGATCGACCCACACGAGCAACCGAGAAAATCCTGGCAGACCGCCGCCGGTCGTATAGGCCAGGGTCCCGTTCTCGGCAACGTCAAAGTTCGCGGCGCCGGTGTTCTTCAAGGATTATCGGACCGATAGACAACGAGGGAGCCGTCCGGCGACAACGCCAGGTCAGGGTACCGCGGGCCGATAGTGACAGCCGCGCTCGGTGGCGCAGATGCGACAAATCTGGCGACCTGCGCAACCCGGGCTGGGGGCGCCTCCACCAGCAGCCATAGCAGAGTTCCGAGAATGGCTGTGAGTCCGACACCCGCCGCAAAGGGGACAAATCTCCCCCACTGCGATCCGCCGGGCGAACCGCCGTTGTTCCCGGTGTCCAGTGCCCCGCTGTCAAACGCCCCTTCCACGGCCAGCCGGACGTCTGCCACGTCGTGCAGGCGCTGTTTCGGATTTTTCGCCAGACAGCGGCGCAGAAACGCGGCGAGGACCGGTGGAACGCTCGAGGGGAGGAGACGCCAGTCGGGCTCGTGCTGGAGCACGCGGGACAACGTCAGCGACACGTCCTCACCCTCGAACACCGAGCGTCCCGTCAGTATCTCGATCAGTACGACGCCGAAGGCCCATACATCCGCGCGCTTATCAACCGGCTTTCCGCGAGCCTGCTCAGGCGACATATACGCCGCCGTCCCCATGATCATACCCATCTGGGTGCCGACGGCAGTGAGCGTAGGCGACTGCGATGGGTCACCTTCTGGCATGGTCTCAAGCGCCTTCGCCAGCCCGAAGTCCAGCACCTTGACGGTGCCGTCTTCGCGCACCTTGATGTTCGCGGGTTTGAGATCCCGGTGAATGACACCAGCTTCGTGGGCAGCCTCCAGGGCCTCCGCGATCTGCCTCGCGATGGGCAGCCCCTCGTCGACGGCGATCGGCCCTCTGGCGATGCGCTCCGCCAGCGTCGGCCCCTCGACGAGTTCGAGGACCAGCGCCCTGACGCCGTGAGCTTCCTCCAACCCGTAGATGCTGCCGATGTTGGGATGGTTCAGCGAGGCGAGCACCTTGGCTTCGCGCTCGAAGCGGGCCAGCCGGTCGGGGTCAGACGTGAACGCCTCGGGCAGCACCTTGAGCGCCACGTCGCGGTCGAGCTTGGTGTCCCGGGCCTGATACACCTCACCCATGCCGCCTTCGCCGATTTTGGCGGTGACCTGGTAGGGGCCGAGGGTGGTGCCGGGTGTCAAAGGCATGGCTACGGGATGGGGACCCGCTGGAGCAGCTCTTGATGCCAGTTGAGGACGACGGTGATCGCCGGGGAGGCCCCGCCGCCGTCTAACTGGTCCGTGTCCTTGATCATGAGAAACCGGCCATCGGGCGCGACATCGTAGTTGCGGCCGGGAGACTCGAAGTAATACGGCGCGTCGAAGAGCCTCTCGGGGGAACCATACGGGAAGCCCGTCTCGGTCTGGACCGGCACCGCCATGAGCTGCGTGCCCTCCAGGTAGAAGAGCTCACTTCCATCCGGTGCCCACACCGGCTGGCTGCCCCCGACGGTCGAGACCAGCGTGCGGCTGGCCGTTGCGTCCGGGAACGGCCGCACGTAGACCTCAACCGTGCCCGACTCGTCCGACTGGTAGGCCACCCACGCCCCGTCTGGCGAGAGGGCTGCGTTGGCCTCGCTAAACGGCGTGCCGACCAGCGTCTCGGGGGCACTATCGCCCGCGAGGGGCAGGACGACGAGGTCGACCTCACGGTCGGGGACCTGAGACCGTGCAATCACGCGGGTGCCGTCGGGCGTGACTGCTGTGACCCACTGGCTGTTCTCGCTCCCGCCCACGCGCTCGGCCACCCCGGTGCCGTCGGCCGCCTTCCACCAGACGCTCATTCGTCCGCCACGAGTAGAGCTGAAGACAATTCGGTCGCCGGTGGGAGTCCAGTTGCCGTATGAATCGGCTCCCGCATCAAACGTCAACCGGGTCAACGGACCGTCCGGCAGGGTCCATACCCACAGGTCCTGCTCCTGGTCCCGCGCATCGACCAGCACCCGTGTGCCGTCCGGGGATACGCGGGCTTGGGCATACGCCCGCACGGGCGCCGGGATCGGCGTCTCCCGCCCCTCGCGGTTGACCCAGAGCAGCGAGCGTGCGAGCCGCCCGCCGGCTGTGCCCGACGCATACACGAGCCGCACGTTGTCGGAGACGCTGAAGTTGGCGGCCCCGGTCAACTTAACCGCGACACCCTCGACGAGCGGCACCGGGTTGCCCGTCACCGTGAGCGACGCCGCGTCGAACGGCACCGCCCGCACCGACCCGTCCTCGGTCGCGTAGACGAGGTGTCCGGTCGAGAGATAGCGCGGGCTGACGCCGGCCAGGCCGAGTCGCGTCACCGCCCCGGTAGCAAGGTCGAGCACTGCGAGCTGGCCGGTGTTTAGGGGGCCACCGAAGGCGGCAATCACGAACACTACAGCCTCTCGTTCGGGGATGAGGGAGGGCCAACGGTGGTCACGCTCGCCTTGCTCGCTGTCTGGCGTCGTCAGCGGCTCCGCTGCTCCCCCGCCCCCCGACACCCGATACAGCCCGCTGGTATCCGTGCCGAAGAGGATCTGGTCGTCGGCGCCGGGCGCGGCGGAAGCCCGGCGGTTTTCGTCAACGACACTCAAGGTTCGTTTCGGCCTCAGACGGTTGCCGACGAGGCAGGGTTGCATACATCGGGGATGGCGGGGACCCCGCTTGGTCCGGAACGTCGCGCGGTCTGGTTCGCCGGCGCGGTTGACGACAAGCGCCTCGGTCAAACGCTCTCGGTCACCCCATTTCATTTTAAGAACGGAAGAACCGAAAAGCCGGCGGCTCGCCTCG
>CALBET010000580.1 GCA_937888665.1 uncultured Acidobacteriota bacterium | reverse complement strand
CCTGGCCATGGGCCCCGCGCTCCAACCGACGCTGCTCTCCCCAGGGAGCGCGTATCCGGACGATCAGCGGGCCGTGTTCGTCGACGGGGGCTTCGCCTTGAAGATGCCGATGGCGGTGTTCGAGGACGACGCCCGTTTCCGCGACCTCGCACGCTGGACGGCCACGCCACGCACTGTCATCTTCTGTTGCGATCCGAAGGGACGGCTGTGGGAAACGAGCATGCGGCTGCGTGCGCTGAACGACCACCCCACCGTCGCGCGCGGCATCGCAAACGGCACCCTCCAGGTCATTCATCCCGACCACGTGGTCGAAGCCGGCTTCCTCTGCTTCGACCCGACCGTCATCATGCGCACGTTCGAGCGGGGTCGAGAACAAGGCCGCCGTCTGCTGGCGGCCGAGCACGTGCGGCGGCTTCTGTCTGGGGCAGAAGGAGGCTGACGGCTGACAGGCCGGTCGACGATACTGTGAGAGGCCGCATACGCGACAAACCGAAGGACACCCGATGACTGCACACCGCCATATGACGAAGCTCGCAATCGCTCTGTTCTCGCTGGTGGTGGCCGCATCGCCATCGCACGCCCAGCCCGTCCCACAGATTCCGGTGGAGTCCGTGCCGGACTTCTTTCGGCTCCCGCTTGGCATGAACTTCGGTGAGGTCCCGGCGGTGGCCGTGAACTCGCAAGGGCACATCTTTGTGTCCAGCCGCTCGAATCCGACCGGGGGTGGTCCGGCGTATGGCATTCACGCGGCCCAACTGTTCGAGTTCAGCCCCGCGGGCGACTTCATCCGTGAGCACGGCCGAGGGCTCTACAGTTGGGCGTTCGCACACGGGCTCAGGATCGATGCCGACGACAACATCTGGACGGTGGACAAGGGCTCGAACATGGTGGTCCGGATGGACCCCGAAGGCCGGGTCATCTGGGTGTTCGGCCGCAAGACGGAATCGTCCTCCGAAGCGGCCCGCCCGATCGAGCATCGCGATCCCCCGCTCCCCCCCCAAGAGGGACGGTTCCGCGAACCGACCGACGTGGCGTTCGACTCGCGAGGCAACATCTACATCACCGACGGGTATATCAACGCCCGGGTCGCCAAGTACGACGTGAACGGCGATTGGGTGAAGTCGTGGGGCGAGCCGGGCGCCGGCCCCGGCCAGCTCCGCATCCCGCACAGCATCGCGATCGACAAGGACGACAACATTTACGTCGGCGACCGATCGAACGCGCGGATCCAGGTCTTCGACACGGACGGCACTCTTCAGCGGATGTTCAGTGTCGCCACCCCGATCGCGCCTGGATCCAAGGCCGTGAACGGGTCCACGCCCACGGACCTCCACAACGTCCCCGGGAATGGCGCGCCGAACTCGCTCTGCATCCCGCCGGGGAGCGATGTCATCTACGTGGGTGAGAGCACGTTCCCGGGGCGGATCATCAAGGCAACACTCCAGGGCGAGGTCCTGGGCGTCATCGGCAACGCGGGGCGCATGCTTGGCGAATTCTCCGGAGTCCACGGACTGGCCTGCCCGTCGGTGAACCTCCTCTTCGCGGCCGAAACCTCGAACTCGCGAGTGCAGAAGCTGATTCTCAATCCGCCGCGGTGAGATAATCGCCGCGTTCCCACTGGGGGTGGTGCCATGAAGGATCTCCGTTGGCCGGTCGCCGTCGTCGTGTGTTCGCTGGTCCCGGTCGGGGTCGCCGGTCAAGCTCCTCGGACCCTGGACGGCCAGCCTGACCTGCAGGGACTCTGGACCAACTCGACCACGACGCCGCTCGAGCGTCCGCCAGACCTGGCGGACCGCGCCGTGCTCAGCGACGAAGAGGTGGCCACGCTCGATGCCGCCGCGGTCGGACGCAACGACCGCCCGCCGCGCCCTGGCGACCCCGGCACCTACAACGAGTTCTGGTGGGAACGGGGCACGAGACTGTCGCAGGCCTCGCTCGTGGTCGACCCGCCCGACGGCCGGATTCCGGCCTTGACCGCCGACGGACAGGCTCGAGCCGGGTGGGCGCTCAGCAGCGATTCCTGGACGAACCGCAACTTGGCGGAGCGCTGCGTGACACGCGGAGCGCCAAAACGTCCTGGTGGCTACAACAACAACTTCCTGATCCTGCAGACGCCAGGCTACGTGGCGATTCTGCAGGAGATGATCCACGAAGTCCGGATCATCCCGCTCGATGACCGCCCGCACATCGATGACGACATCCGACTGTGGATGGGCGATTCCCGGGCCCGATGGGACGGACAGACGCTGGTCGTCGAGACGACCAACTTCGGTGAGCAGATCATCTTCAACTCATACAACTGCTGCCCAGGCGCCGGCGCACACCTGCGTCTGGAGGAACGTTTCACCCGCGTGGATGCCGACACGATCGACCACCGCTATACGGTCGACGACCCGACGACGTACGCCGGCCCCTGGACCGCGTCCATGCCGCTGGCCCGGTTCGAGGGACCGATCTACGAATACGCCTGCCACGAAGGGAACTACGGCATGGAAAACCTGCTTCGCGGCGCGCGCGTCCAGGAGGACGATGTCGCTCGGTCGGCAGGGTCGAAATAGGGAGCCCGCACATGGCTGCTTGGCGCCCTGGACGACGACGAGCGGTTCCGCCGCCTGCGAATCTACGCCGGTGGGGAAAGTTGCGGAATGTCAGGACACTAGTCAGCCGCGAAACACGCATCGCCGCCGATCGTCTGCCAGCGGGGCGGGCTCGCCAGGTCGGCGGCGCCGAGCCGACCGCCGCGCGCCGTGAGCCAGCTGGCGGCAGCATCTCGAACGAGGGGCGCCAGCGCCCACGCGGTCTTCGGCGTCGCGGCGGACCGGACGGACGCCCGCGCGGCGAAGAAATCCGTGGTCGCGACGATCAGCGTTTCGGCCGGGCCGATCGGCGCGCCCGAGGACCGCACGATCTCGACCTGTGGCCTCTCCCCCTCGCAGGTCACGCCAACGCGAATACCCGACACGCTGGGCACCTCGCGAGGCCCGCGGGCGACCTCGCCGGCCAGCGTCTGCCGGAGCTGCGCCCCGGTCAACGCCAGGGTGACCACGCGATTGTCAAACGGGAACACGTCGTAGAGCGGTCCGCGGGTGAGGGCGCCCCAGGGCAGGTCGGTGCGCAACCCGCCGCGTCTCGCCCCCATGCCAATCGCGACGTCCGAGCCCGGCACGGCCGCTCGGAGCGCATCCGCGAAGAGGTTGCCGAGCGGTGATTCAAGACCGTCGCGATTCCGCGCCAGCGGTGTCTCGAGGACAATCCCGAGCGGTGCGTCGCGCCAGCGGTCGACTCGCTCAAGTTCCGGCTGCATCGCGGCCACCACGGACGCATCCGGCTCGACCGGCGCCCCTTCGTAGGGTGCTGCTGCCGAGCCACCCTCCATACACGAGCCGTGCGGGCCGACAGCGGCGCACAGCGCCTGGGGCGGAAAGACCCGTGCCGACAGCACTCCGGCACCGCGCTTCACGGTGAGATCCAGGCGAGCAAACGCCGCGCCCCACGAATAGGCCTGGACGATCGGGATGCCCGCCACCTCGTGCGCCACCACCGCGTGGGTGTGCCCGGCGACGATCGCATCCACCAGACCGGACGGGAGCTCCCGGGCCAGCCGGAAGATTTCCGCGTCGTCGTCGCACGACGACAGGTCCGCGGGGTCGTCAAACCACTCGCACCACCCGCCGGCGTGCGCCAGGACCACCACGACATCGGCACCGCGACCGCGCAGGTGCCTCGCCTCGGCCTCCACGGTGGGCGCGAGCGCGGCCGTGCCAAGCCCCTGGACGTTGGCGGCGAGCGTCTTGGTGAGTCCGTCGTAGGTCATCACGCCCACAACGCCCACCCGGACGCCCGCGGTGTCGACAAGCGTGGACGGTCGGACGTTCGGCCACGCCACCGGGCGTCGGGTGGCGTCGTCGATCAGGTTGGCCGCGAGAAACGGGAACCGCGCTCGCGCGGCCGCTGCCTTCAGCGCACCACGCATGTCGGGCGGCTGGCCGTCCTCGGAGGCGGTGTGGTCCAGCGCCCCGTACTCGAACTCATGGTTGCCGATGGCCAGCGCGTCGTAGCCCAATGCGTTATAGGCGTCCACGACGAGCGCACCCTCGGACAGATTGGATTCAATGCCCCCTTGGAAGGTGTCACCGGCATCCAGTAGCAGCACCGCGCCGCCATCGGCCGCCCGCGCCGCACGGAGGTTGCGCAGATACCCGCCAAGCTGGGCAAGACCCCCGAGCCCATCGTGCGGGAAGACGCGACCGTGCAGGTCGGTGGTGCCGACGATCGACAGTGTCACCCGGCCGGTGGTGCCGGTCACTTCAGGCACAGGACGTTGCATGGCCCAGGCCGCCCCCGCGAGCAGTACCGACGCGGCGGCGAGCGCCGCCCAACCGAGCGCCGAGGCGCGCAATGTTGGCATAGGACCACGTTGAGCATACCCGTCCAGGCCCCGATGGCCCAAGGGGCGCCCCTGCCTGCCCGCACCAGAGCCGGTCGACCCTGAACCAGCGGGCCGACCGCTCACGACCGATGAGTAAAGAGGTATCATTCGTAGAGACTGTGACGGTGGGAAGGTCCCTGGCAATCTGGAGTGATGCCAATCGAACGTAAGGAGAAACCGATGACTCGTGTGGTTCGTCTAGTAGCCTTCGCGGCACTGGTATCGATGTTTCTGGCCATGCCGGCCCTCACTGAGGCGCAGGGCATTGGCGTAGGCGTCAAGGGCGGCTATTTGCATTCATCGTTCGACGCCACGCAAGCGCTCGACAGCGGTCAAGGGTGGCAGGCCGGTCTTTTCTTCGGCGGCAATCGCGCCGGCACCATGGGGTTCATGGGCGAGTTCAATGTCCTGGCCAAGAAGAGCGACACCCCGGCCGGTACCTCGACGCTGTACTACTTTCAGGTTCCGGCGCTATTACGGGTCAACATCGGCTCCTCGGGCACCGGCCTCAACGATGCGATCGTCTACGGCATCGCGGGACCGTCGCTCGATCTGCTATTCAAAGACGACCTGGCAGTGACCACCGACGAAGTTGAGAGCGTCGACGTGAGTATCGTGGCCGGCCTTGGGTTCGAGATCTCGCGGTTCATCATCGAAGGTCGTGGCACGTGGGGGTTCCGGAACATCGCGAAGGAGACGAACGCGAGGGACGTCAAGAGCACCACATTCGCCATCCTCGCCGGCTTGAGGTTCAACTAGTACTCAGACGGGGCTGCGCCCCGGACCCCACGCGACCGCTACGCGGGGGCCCCGAATGCCCCGCTCCGCGGCCGCGGGGCGCGCATTGTCGCGCGCCCGTGTGTCCGGTGTGCGACCGAGGACCCAACGCCACCAAACCGGAGGCCCGCCCGGACACCTTAGACGGGGCTGCGCCCCGGACCCCACGCGACCGCTACGCGGGGGCCCCGAATGCC
>CALBET010000579.1 GCA_937888665.1 uncultured Acidobacteriota bacterium | reverse complement strand
GCACGTTCTCGCCCTGGTCGCGCTTCCGGTCCTTCAGGTGCACGGTGGTGATCTGCGTGTGGTGCTCGCGCAGATAGGCGACCGGGTCATGATTGGCGGCGGTGTAATGCCCGATGTCCAGGTTCACCGTGATGGAGCGACCGTCCCCCTGTCCCATTGCCTCCGCGAGCTGGTCTGGATGCGAAAACTCGTCCGGAGCGACCCGCGAGTGGTTGTGGATGGCGACCGGTATGCCGTGATGCGCGGCCCGCGGGGCCACCCGGGGGATGACGCTGACGTTGGCCGACGCGGTGATCGCCGGCACCCCCAGCGCCTTGGCCATCTCGAAACCCCGGTCGATCTCTTCGTCAGAAAAGTGATCTTTGAAGCTGAGGTTGTACGAGTTCAAAGTGAGACCGGCGCGGGTGAAGCGCTCACGGATGGACGTGAAGTGGTCGAGGCCGACAGTCGTCCGCCAGCGCCGCAGCTCCTCGCGAGCGTCACGTCCCCGCAACTCGTGACTCGGTGCGACCGGCTTGCGCCTGTCCGGACCTGCCCGCCGCGCCAGCCAGGAGACTCGCCGCCATCAACTTGTGCCACTCCCGTCTCGTCAGCATGGTCATGTCGTCCAGGTCGCGCTATACGGCGGCCCCGACGACAACTCGGCGATGACGACCGGCGCGCCCCCGCTCAGCGAGATCCGCTTTAGTTGCGGCGTCTGGCTAAACCCAACCGACTGTCCGTCGGGCGAGAAGAACGGCAGCCCGAGCGTCGCCTCGGTGCCCGGCAGCAACTGGGAATCCAGCTGATCCATCGATCTCACATGGAGTCCCTCAACGGTGTTGTAGACGAACCGACGGCCGTCTGGCGAGACGGCGATCACACCGCGGCTTCGAATCCGCAACGGCGTGTCGGACGGAATCTCGTACGAGAACCGGCTTACCTCACGCGGCTCCGCCGGCCGGAGGGTCCACCCGGCGAACCCGGCGACGAGCGCCGTGACGACGACGCTGCCGGCGATGGCGGTGACCAGGCTCCGACGACCGGTCGCCCCCTGGGGCTGAGCCGCCGCGGGCAGCCCCGCTTCAACACCCGGAGCGGATCCGGTGCCGGGCGCCGGCGCCACCGCGCTCGCGGCGCGCAGCGACACGCGTGCCTCGCCGATGTCGCGCAGCCGGTCCTTCGGATCTCTCGTCAGACACCGGCCAAGCAGCGTCCGCACCGCCTCGGGCACCGAAGTCGGCACCCGCGTCAGGTCGGCATCCTTGACCAGCACGAGCGCCAGCACCTCCGAGACGTCGCCCGCCTCGAACACCTTTCGGCCGGTCAGCATCTCGAACAGCACGCAGCCAAAGGCCCAGACGTCGGCCCGCTTGTCGACCGCCTTGCCCTTCGCCTGCTCCGGCGCCATGTAAGCCGCGGTGCCGATGACCATCCCTATCTGCGTGGCCGCCGCTGTCAAGGACATCGTGGGTGACGTCGCGGCGTCGATGGCGCTCGCCTCAGGCTGCATCGCCTTCGCCAACCCGAAATCCAGCACCTTGACGGTCCCGTCATGCCGCACTTTGATGTTGGCCGGCTTGAGGTCGCGGTGGATGACGCCCTGCTCGTGCGCTGCCTCCAGTGCTTCGGCAATCTGTGTCGCGGTCGGCAGTGCGTCTTCGATTGGCATCGCGCCTTGCGCGATCCGGTCGGCGACCTGGTTCGTGAAGCGGTGGCGGTACAGTACGGAACGGACGGCGTGGGGGAGCGGGTCAAGGCCATCGAAGCGCTGGCCAGCGTCAACGCGCCTGTCGGCGCGCCCGAAGAGCTCGAGGCGGAGATTCAGCGGGGTGCGCTCGAACGATGAGCGTGTTCGTCGACTCGAACATTCCGATGTATGTCGCGGGGCGCGACCACCCCTTCAAGGCACCCTGCATCGAGTTCATGCGGGCGGTGGCGCGCCGGAAGATTGACGCGGTCACCGACGTCGAGGTGCTACAGGAGATCCTGTATCGCTACCACGCGGTGCGACAGCCCGACATCGGCTTCGCGGTCTTCGAAACGGTCGTCGCCACGATCCCACTGCTACACCCGGTGTTGCTGGACGATCTGCTGGCCTCGAAGGCGGTGCTGGCCCGCCATCTCGGTGTCCAGCCTGGCGACGCGATCCATGCGACGGTCATGCAGCGAACCGGAATTCGCACCGTGGTGAGCTACGACCGGCATTCGACCAAATCGACGCGGTGACGCGTGTGACGCCAGACCAGGTGCGCTGAAGAACGGTCCTTCAAACTCGGGCGACCATCAGCCGGTTCGCTTCGGGACCAATCGATGCATTGGGAGCGGCGTCTCAGAGCGACGGCCGGGTGGCCCCGGGAAGTTACCCTCCCGGGGCTCCCACAGATCCGGA
>CALBET010000578.1 GCA_937888665.1 uncultured Acidobacteriota bacterium | reverse complement strand
GGCCGGCCCAGCGCCGGTCTCGGTGCGACGCGGGACTTTCACCACGGGCTGCTAGCGTTTTCCCTTCCTGGGCCCTGTCGTGCGCCAGCGTCCGGGGCCCGCCCCCATTGACCCGGGCGAAGCCGGCACCAGTAACCATTCAGATTGAGGTGGCAGCCCGAGAGCCCCGGGCCGTCCCCGGTGATCACGCTGCAGAGACTGGGATCGGTCTGGACGGCCCTGAAACATTGGGGTTTTGGTTCACAGCATTTCCATGTTAGGGTAGGGGGATTTTTGAGTGCCGTCCGTTCGCGACCCGGATGTTTCCAAAGCGCTACTCCCTCATCGTCGCAGACCGGTCCTCCGGAGTCGTTCGCCGCTTTACGCTGGCGGTACGGCCGACGGTGGCCCTGATCTTGGCCGTGCTGGCGCTGCCGGTCGGATGGACCGTGCAGGCGCAATGGGCTGCAGCCACTCGGATCGAGCAGCTGCAACTGCAGAACGCCACCCTCGAAGTGGAGAATGCGCGGTATCGGACGGCGACCGCCGACCTGTCCGGGGAGGTCAGCGCCCTCCAACTGGCCATGATGGCACTCCGAGATCACTCGATTGTCGATCCCCGTATTCGCCGCGCCATGGGACGCCTCCCTGACAATGGGAGTGACGACGGTGCGCGGGCGTTGCGGGCGGTTGCGCTGAGTTCGCCAACCGAGACCTTCAACCTCTTGCAGGACCTGTTGAACATGCTCGGCGGTCAGCTTTCCGTCGCGAGCGCCGGCGTCGACCACCAGCAGGCATTCGCCGCCGCGACCCCCATCAACCTCCCATCCGATGGTCGGGTGACCGGCGGATACGGGTATCGCGCTGATCCGTTCACGGGCGAACGAACGTTCCATCACGCGGTCGATATTTCCACCGACGTTGGGCAGCCCGTACTTGCCACGGCCGACGGGGTCATCGGGTCCGCGTCCGCAAGTGGCGACTTTGGCAACCTGATCGAAATCGAGCATGGATTCGGGCTCGTCACACGCTACGGCCACCTGTCGCAGTTCGCGGCCGAGGTCGGCGACACCGTGTCACGAGGCGACGTCATCGGGTATGCGGGCGCCACCGGCCGCGCCACCGGCATCCACGTGCACTACGAAGTATGGGTCAACGGGACCCCGATGAATCCGCTACAACTGGCGTCCGAGCCAAGCTCACAGGCGGCAAACTGATCCCAGCCACCGTCAACGGGGCCACACCGCGGCCGCCCTTGACGAAGTTCGGACCCCTTTCCTACAATCGGACGATAGTCGCTGTGGGGGGGGCCACGGCCGCGTGCCGAAGCCAGCCTTGGCGGACTGACTATCGAGACGAGGTATGCCGCATGCCCCCTCTGCCGCTTGCCGTACCAGAGTGCAGGAATCGTTGCCCTGGTGCCCGGAGCAGCACCCAGACCACCTCAGGTGCGCGAACGGCCCCGTACGGTCATTCACGCTGATCGGCCCGCCAACTGATGCTGCAAAACGTCCTCAAGAAGGTCTTCGGCACCCAGAACGAACGCGACCTGAAGCGCCTGCAGCCGCAGGTCGTGGCCATCAACGAGCGAGAACCGGAAATCAAGACGCTCAGTGACAGCGCCCTGCGTGACCGGACAACGGCCCTGCGTCTGCGAGCGGACCAGGGCGAGCCGATCGATGACCTGCTCGTCGAGGCCTTCGCAGTGGTGCGCGAGGCCGGCAAGCGCGTGCTCAACATGCGGCACTTCGACGTCCAGCTCCTCGGAGGCATGGTTCTCCACGCCGGCAAGATCGCGGAGATGAAGACCGGCGAGGGCAAGACCCTCGTCGCCACCCTGCCCGCCTACCTCAACGCACTGAGCGGAAAGGGCGTGCACGTCGTCACCGTGAACGACTATCTCGCGCGCCGCGACGCCGAGTGGATGGGACGGCTATATCGATTCGTCGGATTGACGGTCGGGGTAATCCAGCACGACATGCGCGACGCGGATCGGCAAGCCGCCTACGCGACCGATCTGACCTACGGGACCAACAACGAGTACGGCTTTGACTACCTCCGCGACAACATGAAGTTCGAAGTGTCGCAGTTCGTCCAGCGCGGCCATCACTTCGCGATCGTGGACGAAGTCGACAGTATCTTGATCGACGAGGCGCGAACCCCGCTGATTATTTCCGGACCAGCCGAGCAGTCCACGGAGCTGTACGCGGAAGTCGATCGGATCGTGCCACGGCTCAAGGCTGGCGCCGTCACGCAAGGCGACGTCAAGGCGGAGGATCGTGAAGCACTCGAGGACACCGGCGACTACCTGACCGACGAGAAGGCCAAGACCGTCACCCTGACTGAAACCGGCATGGCCAAGGCGGAGGAGATGCTCGGGGCCAGGCTGGAG
>CALBET010000577.1 GCA_937888665.1 uncultured Acidobacteriota bacterium | reverse complement strand
AGATGAAGATGGACACCGAGACACGGGCGACCCGGTTCACCACGACCGGCATCACGATGGCACTGACGTTCGACGACGTCCTGCTGGTGCCGCGGCACTCCGAGGTCGTGCCCAGCGAGGTCGACGTATCGACACGCCTCACCCGGAACATCGCGCTGCAGGTGCCCCTCGTCAGCGCCGCGATGGACACCGTGACCGAATCGCGCCTCGCTATTGCCATGGCCCAACTCGGCGGCATCGGCATGATCCACAAGAATCTGTCGATCGAAGACCAGGCGTCGGAAATCGATCGCGTCAAACGCTCGGAGAGCGGCATGATCGTCAATCCGATCACCCTCTCCCCCACCGACCGGATCTACGAAGCCCTCGATTTGATGAAGAAGTACCGCATCTCCGGTGTGCCGATCACGGAGGACGGCGGCACGGAGGGCAAGCTCGTCGGCATCCTGACCAACCGCGACCTGCGGTTCGAAGGAGACCTCGACCGGCCGATCGCCGACGTGATGACCCGCGACAACCTGATCACGGTGCCGGTCGGCACCACGTTGCAGGAAGCGCGCTCGATCCTCCACACCCATCGGGTCGAGAAGCTCCTCGTCGTCGACCAGGACTTCATGCTGAAGGGCTTGATCACCGTCAAGGATATCCAGAAGATGATCACCTACCCGACCGCGTCCAAGGACGCGTTGGGTCGGTTGCGCGTCGGGGCGGCCGTGGGGGTCGCGAAGGACACCCTGGAGCGGGCGGCCGCGCTGGTCGCCGTCGGCGCCGATGTCCTCACCATCGACACGGCGCACGGGCATTCCGCCGGGGTGATGACGATGATTCGCAGCATCCGCGACCGCTTCCCCAGCATCGAACTGATTGCCGGCAACGTCGCGACCGCCGAGGCCACGGAGGCGCTGATTGACCTCGGCGTCGACGCGGTCAAGGTCGGGATCGGGTCTGGATCGATCTGCACGACCCGGATCATCGCCGGCATCGGCATGCCGATGATCTCCGCGCTGGCCGAGTGCGCCGAAGCGGCAAGCCGCCACGGGGTGCCGATCATCGCCGACGGCGGTGTGCGCTATTCCGGCGACATCACGAAGGCCCTCGCGGTCGGCTCGGACTGCGTGATGATCGGCAGCCTGTTCGCCGGCACGGATGAGAGTCCGGGCGAGTTGATCCTGTATCAAGGCCGCAGCTTCAAGGAATATCGCGGGATGGGCTCGATCGGCGCGATGCGCGCCGGGAGCCGCGACCGGTATTTCCAGGAGGACTACGACCTGGCCAGTCCGACGGAAGAAGGTGAGAAGTTGGTTCCGGAGGGGATCGAGGGCCGGGTGCCGCACAAGGGCTCAGTCGGGGCGATGATTCACCAACTGGTCGGTGGTCTGCGCGCCGGCATGGGGTATTGCGGGGCGGGAACCATCCCAGAGCTGCAGCGGAAGGCTCAGATGATCCGGGTCACACCGGCTGGCCAGCGCGAGGGCCACGTCCACGATGTGGTCATCACCAAAGAGGCGCCGAACTACCGCTCCGAGTAGTCGGAACCAGGCTCCGCCCTGCCAGACGCGTCGAGTACCTCGGCCTGGGGTCCGTCCTCGTCCGTGATCAGCAGCGCTCGCGCGTCATCGCCCTGATCGGTGATGCGAACCGACACGGCGCCTGGCACCGGGCGCGGCAGGCGGTCGGCCCACTCAATACACACCAGTCCCCCGCCTTCGGGGAGCTCTTCGAGCCCGAGATCATCCACCTCGTCTGGCGCTAGCCGGTACAGGTCGACGTGATAGACCTCTCCCCCACCGTACTCTTGAATCAAGGTGAAGGTCGGGCTGCTGACCTCGTCGGACGCGATGCCCCGGCCGCGCACGAAACCGCGCACAAACGCCGTTTTGCCGGCGCCGAGTTGGCCGTACAGCAGCACGACACTGCCCGGAAGCAGTCTGCGCGCCAGCGCGTCCGCAATGCCCGCCGTCTCGTGTTCGGAATGGCTGAGATGGCACTCCCTCATGGCGCACCGGCGGTGCCGACGCCGTCGGTCGTGAGCCGTTGCACCGCCGCGCCGAGCCGATGCGCGAGGTCACTCGCGATCATCCCGACCTCTCCGTGGGCCTCGGCCGCCAGATCGCCGGCCATCCCATGCAGACAGACCGCCAGGGCGCACGCGACCTCCGCATCGAGAAGTTGGGCCATCCAGGCGGCGACCACCCCGGTGAGCACGTCGCCGGTGCCTCCGGTGGCCATGCCGGGATTTCCGGTCACGTTAATCAGTACGGCCCCATCGGGCGTCGCGACGACGGTACGCGACCCCTTCAGGATCACGTACAACCGTTGTGACGTCGCCAGATCACGAGCCACCTCCACGCGATGTCGCTGGACGTGGTCGACCGTCGCACCTATCAGACGAGCCATCTCTCCCGGATGCGGCGTAATGATGAGGTCGCGGCCATCGCGACCGGTCAGCGCACCGGGCTGGTCGACGAACGCATTGAGCGCGTCGGCGTCCAGGACGAGCGGCACCGCCGACCGGTCGACGAGCGCCCGCACCGCCTGCCGCACCCCTGGGCCCTGCCCAAGTCCAGGACCAATCGCCAGCACGTCGCACCGCTGGTCCAGCACGGTGTCGGCGACGGACGCAGCCAGCGTGCCCTCAGGCGTCGACTCGAGCCCCAGTGTCATGTACTCCGGCATCAGCCCGCTCACCACGTCCTGGCACGCCCGCGGCGTCGCCACGGTGACCAGTCCCGCGCCAGACCGGAGCGCGCCCAGGGCGGCCAGCTGCGCCGCGCCGGTCCTGCCGATCGACCCGGCCACGATCGTCACGCGCCCGCACTCGCCCTTGTGCAGTTCGTCCGGCCTGGGCTCGATCTGCTCGCGCGCCCACTCCCGGGTGATGACCTCAATTCGAGGTCCGGACACGGCCTCGATCACCGACTCCGGAATGCCGATGTCGGCGACCACCAGGTTCCCCGCCAGCGTGGCCGCCGGTGGCACAAGCAACGGCACCTTCGGGGCGCCGAGGGTCACCGTGAGCACCGCCTCGATCGTCTCCCCGATCACCGCTCCGGTGTCCGCCGACACACCGGACGGCAGGTCCACCGACACGATCGGCACGCCGGTGGCGTTTAGTCCGCGGACCACCTCCGCGGGGTGGCCGTCGAGCGGCCGGGTCAGCCCGGTGCCGAACAACGCGTCTACGATGAGGTCCGCCCCGGCGATGTCCGCAAGCGCGGCGGCCCAGGCCGCTGGATCCGCAACCTCGGTGACCGGCAGCCCCAGCGCGTGGAGCGCCGTCAGGTTACCGCGACAATCGCTGGTGACGGCAGAGGCCGGAACCGTAAGGTACACCGACACATCGGCGCCAGCGGCCGCCAGCACACGGGCCACCACGAACCCGTCTCCGCCGTTGTTCCCCTTGCCACATAGCACCGCGACCCGCTGGTCGTACAGCTCCGGCAGGTGCTGCTCCATGGCGGCGACGACCTGTCGACCCGCGTTTTCCATCAGCACGGCCGCAGGGATGCCCACGGTCTCGATGGCCGCGCGGTCGGCGGCCTGCATCTGGGCGCTGGTCAGGACACGCATGATGTGGTGCTCGCAAGACGACACGGGACTGCCGCCAGTGCCCTGCTATGGTACCCTGTCGCCGCCGGACTGCTCACCCGTGCGTGCCACGCGAGTTCTTGTTCGAGGTCGGCGCGGACCTCGGCGTGGTGGTCCGCGAGGCCGTGCTGCAGGCGGCGGATCTGACCACTGTGGACGAGCCGTTCATCACGAGCACCAATCCCGAGATCGTGCCCGCCGTCGCTGTCGGGGAGCACACGATCGGAGCAGGACCACCGGGCCCGATGACCTCCGCTGCTCACCAGGTGTCGCGAGCTGGCGGTCGAGCGCGCACGCACGCACGTTCGGCGGACTCGGTTCGCGCTGGCCTCCCACGGCCCTGAGCGACTTCTACCACGGGCTGCTAGTCAGCGTCGTACGACTCCACCGGCGGACAGCTGCAAATCAGATGGCGGTCGCCGTGCACATCGTCGATCCGCCCCACCGTCGGCCACACTTTGTATTCCCGCACGAATGGCAGCGGGTAGACCGCGCTCTCCCGGCTATAGGGGTGAGACCAGGTATCGGCGGTGGCCTCGGCCGCCGTATGCGGGGCGTTCTTCAAGAGGTTGTCGACCGCATCCACCTCACCATCAACCACGGACTGAATCTCGCCGCGGATGGCGATCAACGCCTCGCAGAAACGGTCCAGCTCCTCTCGCGCTTCGCTCTCAGTCGGCTCGACCATCATCGTCCCCGGCACCGGGAACGAGACGGTCGGCGCGTGAAACCCGTAATCCATCAGCCGCTTCGCGACGTCGAGCTCGGTGACGCCGCCCGACTTGAAGGCGCGCAGATCGAAAATCATCTCGTGAGCGACCCGTCCATTCGCCCGCGTGTAGAGCACGTCGTAGTGCGGGGCGAGCCGGGCTTTCAGGTAGTTGGCGTTGAGAATCGCCACCTTCGTGGCACGCTCCATACCGCCGGGCCCCAGCAACCGCATGTAGCCGTGCGAAATAAGCAGAATGCTCGCGCTCCCCCAGGGCGCCCCCGCGATGGCCGGAATCGCCGAGCCCCCCCCCAGCGACACCACCGGATGACCTGGCAGATAGGGCGCCAGGTGCGCGGCCACGGCAATCGGGCCCATCCCCGGCCCTCCGCCGCCGTGGGGAATAGCGAACGTCTTGTGCAAGTTGATGTGGCACACGTCCGCGCCGATCGCCGCCGGGCTCGTCACGCCGACCTGTGCGTTCATGTTGGCGCCATCCATGTACACCTGGCCACCGTGCGTATGGACGAGATCGCAGATCTCCGTGATGGCGTCCTCGAACACGCCGTGAGTCGACGGATAGGTCACCATCAACGCGCAGAGCGTGTGGGCATGCGTCTCCGCCTTCGCGCGCAAGTCACCCAGGTCCACGTTGCCCTGCGCATCGCAGGCGACAATCACCACTCGCATCCCCGCCATG
>CALBET010000576.1 GCA_937888665.1 uncultured Acidobacteriota bacterium | reverse complement strand
TGACGAGAAACACGAGCAAGGACGCGGGCGAAGGTGTGATTGACGAGAACCCAATGACGGCCGGGTACCCTCGCCGCCATGCGCACCGTCGAGGTCTTCGCCGATGTCCTGTGCCCGTTCACCCACGTCGGGCTACGCACACTGATCGATCGGCGCAGCGACCGCGGGCTTACCGAACCGCGCCTGCGTATCCGCGCCTGGCCGCTTGAGCTGATCAACGGCAAGCCGCTCGACTCGCACCACGTCGGCGCGGAGATTTCGGCCTTGCGCGCGTCTGTGCGCCCCGATCTCTTCGCGGGTTTCTCAATCGATGCCTTCCCGGGTACCTCGATGGCCGCGTTCGCGCTGACGGCCGCGGCGGACCGTGTCGGCGATCCCGTGCTGATCGAGGAGGTCGGCATGGCGCTGCGCAGGGCGGTGTTCGAGGAGGGGCTCGACGTCGGACGGTCCGACGTCGTCGAGCCGATTGCGGGCCGCTTCGGCCTCGAACCCCTCGATGCCGAGACCACGTCCGCGACGGTGCACGCCGACTGGGACGAGGGGCGGACTCGTGGCGTGATGGGCTCGCCACATTTCTTCACCGGCGAGGGCGGGAGCTGGTTTTGCCCCGGCCTCAACATCAGCCGCGACGACCTCGGCAACTTCGTCATCGCTTGGAAGCAAGGCACCGAGGCGTTTGTTGAAAGCACCTTCGGCTGAGCCCAACCCAGACGCATCAAGAATGGCTGGGAGAACTTACCCAGGTTCAGGGAGGTAACCTCCGCCGCTCTCGCAGGCGCATCTCGGCGCCATGGCCACGGTCTGTCGTTCGAAGTAGTATTTCGGCACGCATCCGAAAGCGGCCCAACTATGAAGATCACGCACTACCTGTATAACGCGTTCCTGATCGAGCATGAGGACGTGAAGGTCGCGGTTGATCCGGGGCAGAACTTGTGGATCTTCAAACTCAAGAGTCTGATCCCCAAGTCGGAATGGCCCAGTGTCACCCATGTCGTTATCACCCACGGCGACCCCGACCACCATTGGCACTCGGATCGTCTCGCAACGGCCTGCGGGGCGCACGTGATCTGTGGCACGGGCCTGACGCGCGAGGTGGACGGCGCAACGCTTGTTGTCGCCCCCCGTGGCCGGGCGCTGACGTCTTGGATACCCATTGACAATCTGCATCCGCTCGACGTCGGCGAGTCGATCAGCCTCAACGGGGTGCACTTTGAGGCAGTGAAGACGGTGCACGGCCCCATCGCCGTCCCAATCCTCGGCTTCACGTTTCGTGCGCGGCCCGGACCCGACGAGCGAGTGGGGCTCGGATCCATGGGATTCAAGATCACGATCGGCGATACATCGATACTCAACCTCGGCGATTCGGTGCTGGTGCCGGAGTGGGACAGCGTCTCAGCGGATGTGCTGATGTTGCCGATCGGCGGACTCGGCGCCAACACCTGGACGATGGACGTCGACGAGGCGCTGGAGGCGGTGAAACTAGTTGCTCCGCAGCGGGTCATCCCGTGTCACTACAGCGTTCCGTTTCTCTGGAAGAGGCGGTTTGGGGTGGCCGATGATCAGCGATTCAAGCGTGAAGCAGAGCGACTGGGTGTCGCCTGCACGATCCTGCGGTACGGGGAGACGGTGACTATTTGATGTTCCGCAAAGGACAGCCACCGTGATCGCTTGCTGGCCAAGAGGTTCTGATGGTGCGGGGTCGGGTTGGCCAATCACGCAGCAGTCGGAAGATCCTTTGCTGAGCCTGTCTCCTCCGATGTCGGCTGCGTGGGTGGGGGCAACCAGCCAACATAGGTCAGATACAGACCGACCAGAGCGAAACCGATGGTTAGCGCTACCCACAAGACCTGCGCGTCGATCATGCTGTTGGCCATTGAGATGAAGGCCGACGGGAAGGCCAGCAGGAGCACCCCGCGCAGCACGACGAGCCAACCCAGCAGGGACACGATAATCGCCGCCCCGCCCCGCCAGTATTGGTGACTGGCGACCATTGCCAAGCCGAGGGCCAGAGCGGAGGCGCCGATCATCCAAGTCCATAGTGAATTCGCTTCGAATTGCGAAAATAGCGCCTGAATATCCGACATGCGAGCCACGGCCGTCACGCAGATGATGACAAGGAAAGGACCGATCACGCGAGAGAACATGCGGGTCCTGGTCTGCGACTGTTCTGAAACGCTCATAGCGGTGCCTCCCGTCGGTGCCCGATATTCGGGGTTTCCACGTTCATCAGATCAGTTTGCGGACGGCCCTGACAGGGGCCGACGCCCTGCTTGTTCGGGACCTTAGTCCTAAATCCGCCGATGAAGCGCTGCCCTTCTCGGCCCATTCTCCCAGTTCCACGCTCCACTCGGGCTGCGCAGCGTTAGTGGCGTCCTGAACTCCGGGTACCGAGCCGGCTCACCCCGGCCGGGCGCATGATCGGCGGCGTCGCGACCCTTGGCCTATGGGCACTGGTGGCGCCGCTGCTGCACAGCATCGGTGGGGCAGCCACCTGGGGTGACGCGTTTATGTTGGTGGGGTCGCTGGCCGGTCAGCTGCTCATGGTGCTGCAGAAGATGGAGACCTGGCAGGTGTGGATCGCGGTGAACGCTGTCGGCACGGTTCTCTACGCGAGCCAGGGTCTGTACTTCACGTCGTTGTTTTATGCGGTCCTCA
>CALBET010000575.1 GCA_937888665.1 uncultured Acidobacteriota bacterium | reverse complement strand
CCTCCCGGGCCCAGGTCGATGAGGAAGTCGTCACAGTTGCGGCCTCCAATGCGAACGGACAAGACGCCCATGAGTTCGTCTCGACCGACTCGTTGGAACAGACGTCGCCGCGGCGGTTCTGTCGAGTCACGTGACACGAGACCGCAAGGCTGGAAGGCGTGCTCCGAGGGCGGCAACTGGGTGACGTATTCCTGGAACAACCGGATGACGACCTGGGTCCTACTGCTGACATCCAGCTTTCGGTATAGACGCTCGAGGTGTGAGTGGACCGTGTGTCGGGAGATACCGAGGTGGTAGCCGATCGAGTCCTCGGACTCGTCTGAGCTAAGTCTCTGGATGATCTCCGCCTCCCTCGGAGAGAGCCGCAGTTTCCTGTTCAAGTGCGCCCAGACAAAACTCGGTAAAAGCGTTTGAGACATGCTTTTCTCTAGCCGAAAGTTGGGCGCAACTCAGGCCCCCGTGTCGTCCACGTGTCTTGCGAGACGGCAGGCCTCAGGCGAGATGAGGTCGTCACCAGGCGACGCCCTCGGTGTCGATGCCCAGCCGTCGTCGCTTCAGGAAGAGCCCCTTGCGGGACAACCCTAGCGATTGGGCCGCGGTGTTGACCCGGCCTCCCGCTTCGCGGATGGCCCGAGTGATCATCGCGCGCTCGACCTGCTCGATGGCGCGCGAGAGGGGCTGGTCGATCCGGATGTTCAGTTCATTCGGGCCCTCCGGCTCGGACGCGCCACTTTCGGGCGCGGTCGGCAGACGGTCACGCGACGCTCGCACTTCGGGTGAGAGCGCGCTCGCGGTGATGGTGTCGTTCGGCTCGGCCATCGCGACCGCCCGGCGAACCTCATTGCTCAGTTGACGGACATTGCCCGGCCAGTCGTGGACCAGCAGGCAGCGCTGCGCGTCTTGCGATAGCAAGATGTGGCCCCGTTTCAGCTCCCGCCCGTAGCGACGCAGGAAGTGATTGACCAGGGACGGAATTTCTTCGCGGCGCTCCCGTAGAGGCGGCACTCGGAGTCGAATCACGTTCAGTCGATAAAACAGGTCTTCGCGAAACCGGCCGTCGCGGACGTGGGCGTCGATTGCGGCGTTTGTCGCGGCGATGACCCGGACGTTGGCGGGTACGGGTTTGGGTTCGCCCACTGGCTGCACTTCGCCAGACTCGAGGAACCGTAGGAGCTTTGGCTGTATGGCGGGGTCCAGTTCGCCGATTTCATCGAGCATGAGCGTGCCGCCGGCAACTCCGCGAATGACGCCGGACGCGTCTTCGTGAGCGTCGGTGAACGAACCGCGTCGATGGCCGAAGAGCTGGCTTTCGGCCGTGTCTCGCGTGAGCCCGCTGCAGTTGAATGCGACGAACGACTGCTGGGACCGATCCGAGGCGGCGTGGATTAGTCTGGCGAGCACCTCCTTGCCGGTGCCGGTCTCGCCGGTGATCAACACCGGGAGGTCGCTGGCGG
>CALBET010000574.1 GCA_937888665.1 uncultured Acidobacteriota bacterium | reverse complement strand
CACTCCGCGGCCGCGGGGCGCGCATTGTCGCGCGCCCGCGCCGGGCCGACTGCTCCCCCGGCGCCTCCTCTGACCGGGCTGTGCCCCGAACCCCACGCGGGTCCTCGCGGGGGGCCCTGTGCCCCCACTCCGGACCCGCTGGTCGTTTGCACGGCACGTCGCGAGGGAACGACTCGTCGAGCTTTGCTAGTAGAACTTGCGGGTGATGTTGAAGCCGATGAACCAGTCGTCCACGCTGGCGCCTCCAGCGACCTGAGCAGGGCTGCCGCCCAGGCCGTTCGACACGTTCACCTGAAACAGGTGCCCGCCGGCCCGTTTCTCGATCGCCAGGCTGACATGGTCGTCGCCGTTGTCGAACCCGCTCACGCGGGGCACGTACTCGGCTACCAGGTTGACAGTCTCGCGAACCCGAATGCGCGTGCCCAGGCCGACGAGGAACGAATTCTTCTCGTCCGAGAGGAAGAGGGGCTCCGGGTGAATCAACTGCCTGCCCGTATTGCCGACCCACATCGGCTCCACGTAGACGGCCGCGCGCTCGCCGAACCGCTTCGACGCCACCACACCGACCGCCGGTGAGCGATTGGCCCGAAGGTTGTTCGTGCCCTCGAGCGAGACGTAGGCGTCCAGCCCGATTTCTCGATCGCTCCGTTGCCACAGGAGATTGTATTTTCCGAAGATCTGAAGGTTGCGGCTGTTGTGCCGATAGACGCCCACCTGGGCGCCGGGTGCGATCCCGTACCGCAGTTCGAGGCCAATGAACGCGGCCGAGTCGAATCCGAAGAAGTCCTCCAAGAGGTTCCCATCGCCTGGTCCACCGTCCAGCGGTCTGGAAAACCGGTGGGTCAACCGAAAGGCCAAGCTGTTTCGCGGCAGTCGGAGTGTGGTCGGCAGCGTTACGAGGTTGAAGTCGGGCTCGACCAGGTCCACGGCGAGATCGTCGACACGGTCGGGTCCTTCACGCTGTGCCACGCCGGACGCCGGCACGATGGTCAGGACTCCAAGCATCTCGCCGTGCCCGCTCCCGCAGAAGACCGAGCAGGTGAACTGGAACCGGCCAGGGGTGTCTGCGAGAAACTCGAGGACGGTCGGGTCCGCACCAGGACGCGCCACGGCACTGAGGCCGAGGTCGGGGATGGCGAGCCCGTGAGCTACGTTCACAGCCTCGATGATCAGGCGGACCGTTGTTCCCGCGACGACCTCGATCTCGTTAGGGGTGAACGAGAATTGTTCCGCGCGGATAGCAATCTCGTGCGTCTCTGCCTGCCGCTCCGACGCGTCATTCGACGCCTGGGCGAGGGCCGGCACCATGAGCAAGACCACGATGAGCGCGCGCTTCATCGACCGGCGCTCGCCGATGTGGACAAGACCAGAGAGACAACCGGCGATCATCATAGAGAAGCGGCACGATCCCGACGGCCGCGGGCAATCACAATCTGCAAGTGTCCGCGCCAGTATCAGTATCCGACCGGCGGCGGCGCTGTGCTGTCGGAGGTGCCGACCAGAACGACGCCTCGGAATGGCAAGCCCGCTCCCGTGTCTTCAAGAACGACGTCGTGGTATCCGCAGGCCCCGGCAAACGTGAGCGGCCCGGTCGTTCCTTGTTGCCCCGGAGCCAGTACACCGATCAGATCGAACGGCGGGCAAGAGTTGTGGAGGGGATGAGGGTTGGAGCGGATCTCATGGCTGATGGCATCAGCATTGATGAACGTGACGGTGCCGTTCACGGCGACGGACACCTGCGCGGACGAGAGGCCTGCCGCTGTCATCGTCACGGTCGTGCTGGCGGACTGCACGGGCGATGGGTCCACAGGGTTCTTGCTGTCGCACCCGCTGAACAGCACTGCGACAACTGCGGCGCCGATTCGACACGCAATAGACAACGTCTGAGATCTGATTCGCATGACTGTTCCTTCACGGATTAGCGCCCAGGTGGACTAGCGACCACATGTGTCTCACGAGTCGCAAGTGCTAGAGGCATATGGATCAAGTGCACGAGTGGTGCCATCCATCTCAGCGGAGGAAGAGAGGCGGGGGCGTTGCCCAGGGCACGGGAGAACTGGCGTGGCTCCAGTGTGCGTAAGTGCCATCGCTCCTGGCCTTTGCGCTCAATGCTCGGTACCGTGTTCGCCGGCCTGGCAGCCACTGGGTTTCAGGCCGGCGCCCCGGTTTGGTCGGCCCGCCGGCGGCGGACTGCTGGTGCGGCCCTCGGGATCCAAGTTTGTGGACGCTGGGACGCAAAAAGATGGATCCGGGGGCGTCCGGCCTTCCCAGGTGATCGTGCTGCTGTTGCGGCCGCGCTATTGGTGAATCTCCGCGAGCGCAGTGTCGTCACGATTGACCCGGACGCGACGTAGACGACCCTTCGCGGGCACTCGCATCTCCGACACCCGATCCGTGACCGGCACGATGACCGTCTCCTCATCTCCAGACTGAAAGACCAGGTCCACGGCCACCGGCAGGTCGAAGAGCCGTTCGGTACGTTGCTCGAACCGAAGCACGACCTCCTCGCCCGCTGGGCCAGTCTCGACTCGTGAGGAGAAGTCGAGTTCTGGCAGGTTCGACTCGTGGATCCAGCGCTCGAAGAAACGGTCGAGGGGAACTCCCGACTCGATTTCGAACGCGAGTTGCAGCGCGTCGGTTCCCGCCTTCTCGAAGCGCCATTGGTAGTAGAAACGTCGGAGTCCGGCGAAGAATACGTCGTCTCCGAGCAGGCCGCGCAACATGTGCAGCACCATGGCGCCCTTGTTGTACACCAAGGCGCGGAACACACGCGGTTCACCCTCGAGATGACCGAGCCGGTAGCCGAGGTAGACGGGGCCGTCGCGCGAGTGCCGCATGGCCCATTCCCGCATCTGCTGGAGGATGTCCGCAAAGACTTCCGGTCCGGCGCTATGTTCCGCGTAGAGGGCGGCGAAATACTGGGCGAGTCCCTCGCTCAACCACTGTTCGTGATAGTTCTTCCAACCGACCGCCTGTCCCCACCACTGGTGTGCGATCTCGTGTGCCAGGAAGAACGAGGGATAACCGCTGAAGCTCACCGGATCTGATTTCCACGACACGATAACCCCTGGCATTCTCGGAAGCTCCTTGTTCATGACCGCGAAGTACGCCGGGCTGTGCCCGCCGGGTACCGGGCTGTCGGTGGTGGTCACGGTCATCGAGGGGTAGGGGATATCGCCCAGGAGCTCGGCGTAGAACGAGGCGATGTCCGACGTCTGGTCGACCAGTCCCTCGATCTCGTTGACACCCCGGGCGCTCGCGTGCCCGTTGACCGTGAGCGTGTCGTAGTACACGGCGCCGTCGGCACGGGGGCCCGAGAGTCGCGTCGCGTCACCCGACAGCCGGACCTGCCGGTCCCGCGCGGCATGATCTTCGAAACGTGAAATCAGCGCCGACAAATATCGAGCCGGCTGGACGGCTACGAAGGAGAACCGTCGCTGCGAGTTGCCCGGCGGTTCGCCGGCAACCGGCGGGTTCGTCTCAAGCGGGGCTCCGCTGGCCACGACGCCCCAGCCGGCCGGCACTGACAGATTCAGGGTGGCCGTGGCGTAGTCGGTGACGACGCCCTGCGGGTACCAGTAGCTGCGGTTGCTGTAGACGTAGCGCGGTTCCCCGAGTCCGTCCAGTCCGGCGGCACTGAACCAGAAATAGCGAGTTGCAATCCAGTCCTCGTCCAGCGTCTGTGCGCGTAGGTCGCCCGTGTATCGCACCGTGACGGTGAACTCGGAGCCGCGGGGAAGTTCGTCTGGCAGGTTTACGACCAGGCTGTTCTGGCCGCTCATCCGGAAAAAGAGCAGGGGTCCGAAGTCGCTGGAGCTCACGGAAGAGACCATCAGGTCGTCGGCGAGCCGCAAGTTGAACGTCCTGATTGGTGCTCCCTTCACCCGTACCGCGAGCCTCGCCGTACCCACGACCCGGCACCCGATGAGCACCGGTGTGGCGCGCAATTCCTGCTGGCTGACCCCCAACGGCTCGAACGACGCCGTGATGTCGTAGTCGAGAATATCGAGGGCCGATTGATCATCGTCACCGAAGTAGCGTGTCTGGGTGGCTCGCCTTCGGGCCGATGGATAGAGCGAGATGATCCGGTTGGTCGCCCGGTCCGACAACGAAACGTCTTCAGGTTGATTCCCTGCCTGGGCATAGGTCAGCGTGCCGTGCTGATCGGTACGGACTTCGGCCAGGAAGTCACCTATCCCGGGAATAAACGACCAGACGTCATCGCTGATATGTGACAGGTCGAGCGTGAACGACAGCTCAATGAACTCGCTGAAGATCGCCGTCGCGTCCCGTAGGTCACCCGGGTCCACGGACCGCTCGACCAGCCCGCCAGTCGATACCCGCGAGTTGAAGACATCGGGATGGAGGCGGACGAACGCCGCCTCGAACTTCGTCTCCAGGGTTTCGTCCCCATCGAAGATACGGAGCTGTCCCTGCTCGGCCTCAGGCTGTGGGGCGAAGTTCATGACGCCGTCTCCCAGCAACACCAGCCCGGTGACGCCGGCATCGGTCTCGGCGACAAACACCGACCCCGTCTTCAGCGTCAAGGACAGGTCCTCTCCGAGGACCACCATGTTGTCGGCGGTGTACTGCCGGGTCGGGGTCAACCTCAGGTGGTGCAGCCCCTCGAGCGTATCGACACGCGAGGGGTCCTGTATGCCCCAACCACCGTCCTCCATGCGCACGATGTCCAGTTGCCAGGTCTCGAGCCGCCCCTTCGCATCAGACTCGAAGAAGAGTTCAAGCGTGACCGCGTAGCCGGTGTCGTCCGGAACGCCGTCGAGTGGAAGCTGGAACCGGGGGGTGAGGGTCACCCGGTCGACGGCTGAGGGGAGCATGTCGCGCGCGAACGCGGTGGCCGCGGCCGGGTCGGTGTCGAGCGTCAGCAGCGAGAGGAACCGCGACTGATCGCCGGTCGCGATCGCCTGTTCGAGTGTGTCGAGCAGCGTTTGGTAGGCGGGCGGGTCCTCGGTCTGCGCCGTCGCGCGAACCGCGCACGACACGCAGAGCAGCAGTACGCCGAGAAGACGACGCCGGCTCATGGTCTGGGGCCTCCTGTGTTGGCCGCTACGCCGTTGCGCGAAACCGCGCGGTGAACGCGGCCGGGGTATTGCCGTTCCGGCCGTCGTGCATCGCGCGCACGACCGCTTCGATCAGGGTGCGTCGGCGTACGGAATCCGAACGCCACCGGGTCCCCGATGTTCAGATAGGTCACCTGGCGACCGCTCGCCTCCACCCGCGTCGCCTCTGCCACCACGTTGCGGATGGCGT
>CALBET010000573.1 GCA_937888665.1 uncultured Acidobacteriota bacterium | reverse complement strand
TCGGCTCCTTGTCGCCGGCTGCCTCGTCTGGCTTGCGGCCGGCTCGGCCCGCGGCCAGACCCCGGACGACCCGCTCACCCTGGTGACCCCTCAAGGCCGCCGGCCGCTGCCCACGGTGCGATTTGACGGGCGGCGCCTTGTCGCCGTCAGCGAGTTGGTCGCCCCCTTCGACCTCACCATCGCCGATGTCGAACAGCCGGGGCGCCTGACCCTCATGCGTGACAACCGGATCATCGTGTTGACCGCCAATGAGGGTCTCGTCTCGGTGGCCGGTCAGCTCGTGGCCCTCGCGACGCCGCCACTCGAACGCGACGGCGCATGGTATGTCCCGCTCGATTTCATCGGGCGAGCGCTCGCGCTGGTGCACGACGAGCCGCTCGAATTGCGACCGCGGTCGGGTCTGGTATTGCTGGGCGCCGTCCGCGTCCCCCAGGTGGTCGCCCGGTACCAGACCGCAGGCCGGCAATCGCGTCTCCGGCTCATGATCACGCCGCACACGGAGCACGTCATCGAGCAGAACGCAGGCCTATTGCTGATCACCTTCGAGGCGGATGCGCTCGATCTGGTGCTGCGGGACGTGCGCCCGGATACGCTCGTCTCCGACATCCGGGGGATCGACGGTAGCCCTGCCCTCGCCGTGGTCCTGCGTGATACCTTCGGCAGTTTCTCCGCCACAACCGAACCGGCGCTCGGGGGCGCAGCAGAACTGATCATCGACCTCCAGCCGCGGCCCGTGGCGGTGACCCGGGCGGCGCCGCCTCCGGCATCATCCCCGGCAGCCACCGTCGGACCAGGGCTGGGACCAGCCGAGCTGACTCCGGCGGAAACGGGCGGAGACGCCGGACTGCCGCTCTTGGCCGAGCTGGCGCCGCCGCGTACGATCCGGGCGATCGCCATCGACGCCGGTCATGGCGGCGACGACATCGGCACCCGCGGGCCAAATGGCGCGCTCGAGAAAGACGTGACGCTGGCCGTCGCGCAACGGCTCCGCAACCGGATCGAGAGCGAGCTCGGGCTGCGGGTGGTGTTGACGCGGACAGGCGACACCACATCGTCCCTGGACGAGCGCGCAGCCATCGCCAACAACGACCGCGCGGATCTGTTCATCAGCCTGCACACCAACGCGTCGGTGCGCGAGACCGCGACCGGGGCCGAGGTGTTCTACCTCAGTCTCGCCGAATACGGGGAAGAGGCACGCGACGCGGGATTCACCGGCCAGCTGGTCCCCACGGTCGGCGGCGGTACGCGGGTCCTCGACATCGTACCGTGGGAGATGGCGCAGCTCAGGCACGTAGACGAATCAGCCCGCTGGGCCCAGACGGTCGCCGAGGAACTCAGCCTTCGCGTGCCGATGAGCCCGCGTGGACTCCAGGAGGCGCCGTTCCGGGTGCTCGTGGGCGCCAACATGCCGGCCGTGGTGGTGGAGATGGGGTTCATCTCGAACCCCGACCAAGAGACGCAACTGACCTCGACCACGTTCCAGAGCGCGATCGTCGGCGGCCTCCTGCGTAGCATCATCCGTTATCGAGACGACGTCGCGCGCGAGGTCCTGCCGCTCGCCCCCGCGTCGCCCGACACGCCGGGGCGCACCCCATGACCCGCGACTACTGGCTCTACGGTGGGCTGGGGGTTGTGGCCGTGGTCGGCATCTGGGTGTTGTTCGTCGGACTCCCCCGGTGGTATCCCCCGGACGGGACGTCGACGGTGTCCACGGACGCGGCGTCAGCGATCCCAGCCGACGACGCGCTGGTCGAGGCAACGCTCTTCTACGTCTCGGACGACGGCATGCGTCTGGTCGGATCCCAGCGCCGGCTCGAGCGACACGCGGACCCGGCCGCGCAGGCACGCGTCATCCTGGAGGCACAGCTCGCCGAACCGCCTGAACCTCTGCTGTCGCCCATTCCGTCCGGCACGGAGTTGCGCGCCGTGTACCTTTCGGGCCAAGACGCCTTCGTCGACTTGAGTGCGGAGGTGGCGCTCGGTCACTCCGGCGGTTCACTTGAGGAACTGTTCACGGTCTATGCGGT
>CALBET010000572.1 GCA_937888665.1 uncultured Acidobacteriota bacterium | reverse complement strand
CGTTGCCGGATGCCGCGCAGGAGCTCAGCTATTGGGTGGGCGACTGGACGGTGATCGTGCCGGCGACCGCCTTGCTCGACGTCGCCCGTTTTCTTCGAGACGACGACCTGGCGTCGTTCGACTACTGTTGCGACGTCACCGCCAGCGACTGGCCTCCGCGCGAGCAGCGTTTCGATATTATCTATTGCCTCTATTCGGTCCGTCGTCGGCACCGCGTCAGAATCAAAGTGCGCGCGGGCGAAAACGAGCCGGTTCCGTCCGTCACGGACGTCTGGCCGGCGGCCAACTGGCTTGAGCGAGAGGTGTGGGACATGTTCGGGGTGAACATCACCGGGCACCCGGATCTCCGTCGGATTCTGATGCCAGACAACTGGCAGGGTTTTCCGCAGCGCAAGGACTACCCGCTTGAAGGCCCCGGCGAGTTTCTGCTTGAGAGCCCGATGGAATGGCTGCGACTCCGCAACATGGTGGACGAAACGGAGATCGAGTAGTTTGGCCAGGCTGGGTACGTGAATCGAGTCAGTTAGCGAACAGTTAGCGATGGCTACCGAATCCGAGGGGATGTTCGATACCGACGAGCTCGTGCTCAACATGGGCCCGCAGCATCCCAGTACGCATGGGGTGTTGCGTCTGGTGCTGCGACTCGACGGTGAGCGGGTGAAAGACGTGGACGTCGTGATGGGGTACGTGCATCGCGGCATCGAGAAACTCAGCGAGAATCGGGACTGGACCCAAATCATTCTGCTGACCGACCGGATGGACTACGTGGCGGCGGCCACCAATAACCTCGGCTACTGCGAGACGGTCGAGAAGTTGATGGAAGTGGAGGTGCCGCGACGGGCCCGGTACATCCGCACGATTCTGTGCGAGCTCCAGCGTATCGCCAGTCACTGCCTCTGGTTGGGCACCCATGCCATGGACATCGGGGCGATGACCGTGTTCCTCTACGCGTTCCGTGAACGCGAACTCATTCTCGATCTGTTCGAGGAATATTGCGGCGCCCGGCTGACCTACAACTCCATGCGCATCGGCGGCCTCCCGCTCGACATCCCCAGCGGTTGGGATGATAAGGTGCTGGCCTTCTGCGACATCATGGATTCGAAGGTTCCGGAGTATGAGGAACTGCTCACGAATAACCGGATCTGGCTGGAGCGGACGCGGGGTATCGGCGTCATCTCCGGTGAAGACGCGATCGCGCTTGGGCTGTGCGGTCCACCGCTGCGGGGCTCCGGCGTGTATCGCGACGTACGCAAGGACGAGCCATACGCCGCGTACGATGAGTTCGAGTTCGACGTGCCTCTGGGCACTCGAGGCGACACCTACGACCGGTATCTGATCAGGCTCGAAGAGTTCCGTCAGTCGATCCGCATCATCAGACAAGCGGTCGACGGGCTGCCTGAAGGACCCGTGATGGGGAAGGTGCCCCGCTTGCTGAAGCCGCCGGCCGGCGAAACCTACCACGCCATCGAATCGCCAAAGGGCGAGTTGGGCTACTTCATCGTCAGCGATGGGCGGGCGACCAATCCATACCGCTTCCGAGTGAGGCCGCCCTCCTTCTGTAATTTGCAGGGATTACGCCCGCTGGTGATCGGGCACCTGGTTGCCGATGTGGTCGCGCTGATCGGCACCATCGACGTCGTACTCGGCGAGGTCGACAGATAGCGATGATCGATACCGTTTTCTGGCCGCTGGTCAAGATCGTGGTGCTGCTCAACGCGGTCATGGTCTCGGTGACCTTCATGACCTTGCTCGAGCGGAAGGTCATCGCGTGGGCCCAGTCGCGTCTCGGACCGATGCGCGTGGGCCCCTACGGCATCCTGCAGGCGATCGCCGATCCCCTCAAGCTGATGACAAAGGAGGACATCACTCCCGCGAATGCGGACAAGGTGATGTTCACTCTGGCGCCGATTCTGTCCCTGGTACCGGCGTTCGTGGTGTTTGCGGTCATCCCCTTCGGGGGCGACCCGCTCTACTACGTCGCCGATATCAACGTCGGTTTGCTGTTCATCATCTCGGTGTCATCGATC
>CALBET010000571.1 GCA_937888665.1 uncultured Acidobacteriota bacterium | reverse complement strand
TGATCGTGTCGGATGTCAGTTTGTCGTCGACTACCCCTATCGCCGGACTGGGAAGATTGTCCCAGTCGAGCGGAGGGGGTATCTCCGGCCAGTGAATCGGCAGACGTTCCTTGCCTGCTTTCGTCAGCGTTCTCGCGTGGAGCGCCGTCAGTTCGCTTATTCGCTCGATGATGTTTAGACGGGTCTGGCTGCTGTCGATAATTCCGGCGGCCAGTGGCAGGTGCGACCTAAGCGACCTAGGGAGGTCATCCCCGCATAGCAGAAGCAGTCGATCCTTAAAAATGTGTGGGTACGCACCTTCTCGGTTTGGGCTGACCCACTCCTCAACACCGTCATTGGCCGCAATCCACGCACCACAGAGGCGGCCCATAAGCTGCATGGGCGGCCCGAGATAGACGTGCCATATCGCGGTCCTGCTGTCGTCACCGCTCACAACGGCGACAGCGCCTACGGCTTCCACCACTACCCCCGGTCGTCGTACCCAGTACATGGCCCTTTGGCCCTCGGTATAGCTGATGTGATGATAATTCGATTGGCGGACAGGTTGGCACCCGCCGCCAGTCCAGTTCGAATGATTGTCGAGGATGTGGCCGTTGTTTTACCGAAAACAGTCAGGTCAAGCTAATCTGCGTTGGACGGAATGAGGCTCCAGCCCCCATCTAGGTCAATCAGCGGCGTAACCCCTAGCCCTTACCTCGATCGACACCTGCGCCGACTTAGCGCCCCAGGCCAGCTACGACCGCGTCCGGGGAACCAGCCCTGGCGTTTCGTCGGCCTTCTCCGATAGATGGCAGTCGCCAACCACGCTCAAACCTCAAGACCAGCCGCCCGGTGAGTCCTTGGTCGGAGCAACCCGGTGGCAGTGACGCCGAGCGGCTGGAAATTCCTGGATACGTGACAGCGCGGGATGAATTCCGGAATGGCAAGGCAGTACCCGAACAGATGCCTGGGGCAGTATTCGAGGTCCGTGAAAGATTCGAGGTCCATGAAGGCCGACTCACCGCGAACGCGCCACTGTGGCTTCCTGTCGGCGGGGTCGTTTTCCATGAATGTCCGACCCTGTACAACTGCGTTGTGCGAAACTTCCGTCACAGTTCGCTGTCCAACAAACTGCCGTGGGGTGCAGAACGATGGCTTTGAGCGAGGCGGCCAGGTAGGTGTGGGCAAAATCGCGTAGCGAGGTTGGCGCTTGGTTGTCACTCTGGCAGCACATGAACGATTTCGCGGACATCGCTGGTCGCCTATTTGACCGGTGGCTTTCGTCTGGTGTTGTCGAGATGTTGGCTGCGCCCTCCGGCTCTAACCGTGGCACTACTCAGACGGCAGTGACGTTTCTGGCAGGGCTTCATGGTGTCGGGAAGGCGACGCCGCCGCTTGCGGTACAGCCAGATGTTCTGGCTCAGCGTATGCGGAAGCACGGCATGGATTTGCCCCCGACGAAGGATGCGCTGGTTGACCGGCAACAGGTCTATCACTCTTTAGCTGGGCGCCGTCTGCTATCTCGATGGCTCATCGACCGATGCTGGTCAAAGCGACTGGTGGCACCGTGGGCAGTGGTGTTGAGCGGCCATCACGGTGTGCCGCCCGACTCAATCGCCTTAACCGCGGTTGCTCTCTGGGCTTGTCCCAAGCCGCACGGCCAGGGTGTCTGGGAAGAGGTACCGCGGGAACTGGTCGATCGCGTGCCGCGCCGAACGGGAGCGGCCGGGGGTCTGCAGTGACATCTGTACCGACCGGGAGAGTCGCCGTCGAAAGCGTCGACGTCTCGGATAGTCGTGCCTTGCAGGCCGAGGTTGTGCGCATCGTCCAAGATCGCAAGGCTGGCGACCCCCTCTCAGCGGTCACCCTCGTCGTGGACTCGCCGCTGACTGGAACGATGCTGCGCCGACAGCTGGTCGCCGAAGGCCACTTAGGCGGTGGCACGGGCAACGTCCGCTTGCTGACGGCAGCAGACCTCATCGGCGAGGTGGCGGAGTGCGCGGGTGTTGCTGCCCCGGCGGACGTCCCGCGGGTTGTCCGCGAGGCGGTCGTCAGCGCCGTGCTGGCGACAGACCCCGGGCCGTTCGCTGCATCGGCAACGCACCCGTCCACGGCGCAGCGACTCAGCGACACCTTGGACGAACTCGAGTGGTGCGCACTCGACCCGGATGACGTGACGCGGGCTTCTGCCGCTGTGTCGACGACAGTGTCGAAGGCCGTGCTCGACTTCATCCGGCGCGTGCGCTCCACCCTCGCGTCCCTGCCGGGTGGCCAGGCAGCGGCGGCCCTCGTCGAGGAGGTTGTCGGCGCGCTGCCACACGACGGGTCACCCCTGCCACTCGCGAAGCTGGGGGCACTGGTTGTCGTGGCTCAGCACGTACCTGATCCACTCGACCGCTTTCTCGCTGCCGTGGCCGGGCACATCCCGGTGTCCCGGATCCGGCTGGTCCCCCTAGCGAACC
>CALBET010000570.1 GCA_937888665.1 uncultured Acidobacteriota bacterium | reverse complement strand
TCAAACCGAGGAGGCAGTCAGATAACGGAGCCTCCGGACACGCCGGGGTGGATCAAGCTGCCTCTCGAGGGTGTCTTGGTCGTGGGATATTGATGCCACCGGCGCGAGTTGCGCTCGGACCCTCGTCTCCAGGGCTTGGGAAGCGCCCAAGCGTCAAAACTAGCCCGGCCTCGGAGGGCCAGAGCGGGGCAGCAGTCGTGCGGCCTCATCTAGTCAAATGTCGTCAGGCTTTGCGAACCACAGGGCGGTGACCAGTCTCAGCCACAGGACAACGAACCCGCCGATCACGCTGAGGGGATCGTCCACCAGTCGGACCACACGCCGCCCTTCTCGTCGAGGAGACATGAAGATGCGCTGAGAATGGCGGCGCGTCCGCAGTAGCTCCGCTCGCCACAAACGGCAGCCAACGCCGCCAACCTCTTGACCTGCAATCTTTTAGCGCACCCAAAGCGGTCAGCCTTGACAAACGCCCAGCACATAGTTCCGCCACAACTCACGCGGAGTCCGCGCCGCGCCGCTTTCCCTCAGCTCTGTTGATGATTTTTGTTATGCGCCTGTTGATCTCTTCCCCCAACCACACCAGATCCTTGCAGCCTTCACCCTTCAGCTCGTGGGGCAGTCGCTTGAGTGCCAAGTCTTTCCACTCCAAGCTGTACCTGTAATGCATCCGTCTACCGCACCGTTGGGTCGCGTCGTAGGCGTCGTCGCCGAGCGCCTTACTCACCCTCGCCGCAGCGCCAGCTGGCACCAGGTCTTCGATCTCGATGTCATGGTTTTGGCTGCGACACTTTCCGGCCCATCCTGGACATTCCCTGAGGCAGATGACTCCCTCGTTCATCTGCCACTGGAAACGCGTGAGGGTCTTGGCCGCCACCCTTCCTTGTTCGTCGTAGTCCAACAGCGCAAGTACGGGCACATCAGTCGCCGACCAGGCGAGAATCGCTTGCGGGGCGACCTTCTTCGCACCTCTGGCATCGATGAAATGGATCCCATCGACCAGATCCAGCCGACCCGCCGCCGCAAGGCCATATCGCAGGAACTGTTCGTCGGTGTACCCCTCGGTGACCACAATGGCCCGGGTATCTGCCGGGACGGTCGTCGCTCGCTCGAGTACGCGGGCAAACCCAGAATCCGTGAATAACGAGCCGAGCAGTTCAGCCCGGTCCTCGTCGCCGCGTGCGGTGGCGGCCAGCGATGTCGCTCCGTCAGAACTCTTGCGTAACTCGGTGACCCGGGCACTCGATCGCCTGGAAATGACGTGTGGCGAATGTGTTGTTACCAGCAGCGATACTTCCCGACGTTCGGCGAGTTTCTCGAGCTGCTCCGCGATCCGCTCGTGTGCCCCTGGATGCAGGAACGCTTCCGGCTCCTCGACTGCCAGCACCAGCGACCTCCTGCTCTGCTCAGCAAGATACTGAAGCATCGCGATGAGCACCGCGCCACGAAGGCCGGTGCCCTTTCCTTTTAGCCCTGTCGTGGCT
>CALBET010000569.1 GCA_937888665.1 uncultured Acidobacteriota bacterium | reverse complement strand
CGGCACTGGCCGTGATGCTGCGGCTCAAGACCGCTTGGAGACGCGCAAAGCATTGCTGACCGAGTTGGACAACTCCGCCGCAATCCTTCTCACTACGACAAACTCATATAAGAAGCTCGGGGATGCGTTTCGCAGCCGTGTAAAAGGCTGTGGATTGCAGGTCGCTTTGAACAATCTGACCGCTGACGACCGCGCGCACATGCTGGCGCGACAGCTCGAACGGCACGGTATTGGCGCTCAGCTATGGCTCAGCGACGCCATCGGACGGAGCCTCGTGCAGGCAAGTCATCGCGATCTCTTGGCGATTGCCAAAGAAGCGCGATACCTCAAAGCAGAAACAACGGCTGTGAGCCCCGACGGCAGCGGCCGACAGAGACAGATTGGTGCCGATGAGCTGCTAAGGTCCATCAGAAAGGCGCTTGTGGAAATCGAATTGAAGCCAGTCGGCAGACCACATGAGGACGCCCGCAACGACCGGAACGACTTCCGGTGCATCTGCCCGCTGCAAGTCTCGAACTTGGCTGCCTATGGCGCAATCGACCAACTAACGATGCTTAAGGTGCAGCCGAACGGACACGTGAGTGATCTCTATACCGTTTCTCGGAAAAATGATGGCCTACCAAAGGGACAGGTCCGATGCACTGTATTCCTGCCTGAGGCGCGCGCCGCTGTGGTGGCATGCGAGGACCCGGCGTTGTTGAGAACTGATGGCGCGTTGGCCGTCCTGCGTTGGCCGAAGCCCACAAGCCGAGATGCTGGCAACAGTTCTATGTATGCAGCGCCCACACAAGTTCAAGTCCTGGAATTACCTAGTGATTCAGGCGCGCCGTTTTGGATCACTCAACATGGCGAGCGGGGATTCTGCGCACTGACACGGAAGAACAAGATTCTATACGGTCTTGTGGGAGACGACACCTGCACAATTCAAGTTATCCAGCTCAATCGGGATGACATCCAGTGGGCGGCCTTGGTCAATTGCGGAGCAGACACACTGCTCTACGCCCTGACCAAGCGGCAATTTCTTTATGGTCGGAAGCAAAGATCCGTATCTGGCTTCGTCGCCGACTGGCACGGTGCTCTTGACTTGCCCGGCGACGGTTTCTCGAGGTGGCCGCTTTTCGTCCCAACCGACCTGCCGGGGCACGTAGTCGGTCTTTCAAGTGAGACAGCCCTGGTTTTTTATCACTTGTCCGTCGAACACCGATCGTCAAAGTGGCACGTGGAAGGAAAGGCGACACACGTGTGCGGCAAGGACGGAATCGTCGCAGTCGACCGAACATTTGGCCAAGTCGCGATCGCAACGGGCGGCAAGATATCGGTGCGACGCGCTTGGCAGGATCCGTCCGGCTGTAGCCCCGAAGTTGTCAACATCGGAGAGGGCGATGACGTGAAGGCACTTCAATTCCTACAATGTGGGACGATGCTTCTTTGGGTACGCTCTGATGGCAGCGTTCAAACGATGCGAATTGGGGCGGCACGTGTGTAGATATCGCCCTAACCCGGCCGATTGCGGTGAAACTCGCCATCGCCGCCAACCACCCGGCTGGTGCACGACACTCTAATTGTCCGCTTGTTAGTTCGCAATATTGACGAGATACACCTCGGTCCACGCCTTGATTTCGAGCTCCTTCGAGTCCTGCATCCCTCTCCCTCCGACCACGCGAATGACATCGCCAGGCCGCACTGCCGGGAGGAGGGACCGAATCGCCGCATTGTGAACGACGGCCACGTCCCGGCCGGTGCGACTCTTCGCGAGGAATCCCGCCGAGCCAGGTTCTGAGACGACCTTCACCTCCAGATCCAGGTTGCCGTCCGATACCGTGCCAGTGTCCACATGGGCCCAACCTTCGGTGCATCGTGCACGGACCGGGCAGAAGCGACAGGACTGCCCAACCTTCGGCGCGGCCGGGTGCGCCCCCAAGAAGCCTGCCGCGGATTCAATTTCACGGGCCAACGCCGCTTCAGTTCGGACAAGGTCGGCCTCCGCCAGAGGCCAACTGATCCGGGTGTCGAGATACTGTGCGACCCCGTGGGCTGGCACCACGCCTGTGTTCCGCCACCAGAGCATCGCGTAGCGCTCGAGTTGAGTCTTGTGATCAGGCTTCGGGGCGCCACTTTTGAAGTCCACAATCTCAACAGCGCACGCGCTTAGCTGGATCCGGTCGACCTTGCCCGTGAAGGGCAGTGAGGGATGCTCAAGCGCAACCTCTGACAGCAAGGAGCGCCTCATCAGCATCTCCTGCAATTTCATCGGTTCCAGCGGCGTCGACGCTCCTTTTCGTGCGTGCGTGCCGGGTGCTCCGTCTTTGGGGTGGTACTGTTCCCGAAACTGTCGAATCGCGAGGTTCGCCAAGTCCCCCGGATTCACCCGCAGGGTATACTTAGGCCCATGTCGCGGGTGCGCGCGGAGTCTTCGATTCCATTCTTCGACAGCCGCCGGAAAGAAGGCGAAGAACCCAGAAACCGCCACGGCTTCCCTAAACAGTGAACTGCCGATGGTTGGCATTCCCAGGCCCCCACAGGCTCGAGCGAGCCGGTCGAGCCCATCATGGATGATGATGCCCTTGATTGTGCTGGGATGCTGCCGCTGCGGGAAGCGCTTGAATCCCCCCCACTCCGAGCGCACCAGTTGCCACCGCCTGGGACAGGTTGCGATGGCGGCGAGCGTTGAGTGACTCCAGCGAGTAGGCGCCTTTGCCCAAGCGGACGGACGCTGCAATGCATAAAGATCGTTCATTTTTCGCCCTGGCTCTGGGGCAAGCTCAGCCGACCAACGGCAGCTGGGAGGTCGTGCAACAGATCGAACGCATCAAGAACGACCGACTGAAGGAACCCCATGCGGGCTGCCGAAACCACCGGCCTCTCTGTCGCATTCGGATCGACCAACGCATGATGGACATCGATCCAGATTTCTCCACTGGGCAGCGAAACTGAGAGCGGCACTCGGACCCCATCCACATCAAAGTCGCGGCGAGTCGCGAACCCAAGCAGGTTCATATACTCACACAAGCCCTCGAGGGACGCGGTCTTCTCGCTGTCCGACATGACCGGGGTCGTCTCGTAGCGGATGTGTCGCAACAATGACAGCGCCAAGCCCCGGTCGAGCGACGCGTGAATCCAGTTGTTGCCGTAATGCCGGATACACTTGTAGCAGGAGGTCATGCAATCGCAGCCCTCCAGTAGCGCCTCCGTGGCGTCGAAAACTTCGTCGAGAGCATTCCCAACAGCGCGGGCGTACCCCGCACCACCAGCCAACAAGTCATACAGGTAGAGTTGTGCCTCATTGGTGTTGGGACCGAGCACCGGTGTCCACCAGCCCGCCAGTTCGCCTTCATCGATTTGCAGCACGCGCGAAGCGGCCAAAGCGATGGCCTCCACCAGGGAGGTCATCCCCATGCGTGCACCACGACTCAGCAACCCGGGCGTGTTCTGGGTACCCAACCGCACGGGCCGCCGCACCCGCAACCGCAGCAGAAGTGCGTCCGTTGGGAAGCTATGACCCAGAAAATAAGGCCCTTGTGCCGTACCAGGGCAGACAACGCCGGGCTCCATTGGGTGACTGTGATCGGTAGCGACCTCACCTTTGGTCAGCTTGGTATTTGTGTATCCGGGGCCGTAGGCAGGTTCAGCCCGACCGCACTTGCCACATACGCGGAACCCCCGGCGCCCAATGCCCTTGTTCACCATCGCGAGTTTACGCGGACCGCTCCAGACGGCGAGTCTTCCGCCGAAAGGCTCTGAGTCCCAGGCTCCTGGTGGGTCTTGAATTTCCAGTTGGGCCCGGTCGGTTCTTCCCGCGTAGGCTATGGACTGCCCCCGGTCCACTTTCCGCTTTTCGCCGATATCTGGCGCAAAACCAGCGGGCGTAATGAAATCGATCCCAGCCAGCTCATCGCTCCCGCACACCGGACAGAGGGTGAACGAGGTCGCTTCTTGCTCCAGGCTCACCCAAGCGCAGGTGTTGCACGACGTGTAGGGCCTACTAGCGTCGAGTGTAGGTTGTGGCGAGGGCTGGAACGGCGAATAGATAGCAGCTGACTCAAAGCGCCACTTGTCGATTGTCAGAGAACGGCCAGGTGCATACTCGGTCAGCGCCAACTGCAGATCCCGTTGTGGTTCGTAGTCGTACTCTCGTTTCCCTCCTTGCTGCCCCCTTTGTCGTTCTTTCAATACCCAGAAGGTCACGACATCTGTTGGGAATGCATACCTTGGGAGCACAGCCTGCCCAATCAAGCGCTGAAGCAGCTCTTCGTCGAGACTGTGCTGCAGCGCCTCCTTCTCGAGGTCCGAGAGCGCATCCTGGTTGGCGAAGGCCTCGACGGGAAGCACTTCTCGCACACAGCCCTTGGCGGTCTCGATGCTGTCAGCGATCGTCTGCTCTGCTGATTCGATGGGCTGCTGCGTGTCATGACTAAAGTGAGGCACCCAACCGCTGAGCTCGGCCTCGAGGACGCCACGGTTTGTGTCCAGCCACGCCTCGAACTTCAGCAGTGAGAATGGATGCGATTCCGACAGAAACTGCCCCACCTTACCGAGCGAACCAAAAAGGTCGTACGAGGCTGTGCTCCCTGGAGATGCGTGAAAGTAGCGCTGCACCAGGTAGGCATGAATGTGCCGTCGGAGAACCTGCTGGTTCTGGATGTAAACCACCGGTGCACGAACTTCTCCGGAGATGATATCGCTTGGGTGGGCGAAGAAGTGGGCGTCGTGAGAGGTCCCATGGGCGTAGGTCACCACCGAGGCAATCGAGCGGCCTCTTCGACCGGCTCGGCCGGCTCGCTGCTGGTAGTTCGCTACATGCGGCGGC
>CALBET010000568.1 GCA_937888665.1 uncultured Acidobacteriota bacterium | reverse complement strand
GGTGTCGACGATGTCATCCTGGATGATGCAGACGCGGTCTTGCACGTCGCCCACCACATGCATCACTTCGGCGGTGCCGTCCGCCGAGCGTCGTTTGTCGATGATGGCGAGGTCGGCGCCCAAGCGCTTCGCATAGGCGCGGGCTCGCTCCACGCCCCCGGCGTCGGGCGACACAATGGTCACTTCTGATTCTTTGCGGCTGGCAAGGTAGTCGATGAAAACCGGCGCCGCGAAGAGGTGGTCCACGGGGATATCGAAGAACGCCTGGATCTGCGCCTTGTGCAGGTCCATGGTCAAAATGCGGTTCGCGCCCGCGGCGCTGACAAGATTGGCGACGAGCTTGGCCGAGATCGGCACGCGCGGCTTGTCCTTTCGATCTTGGCGGGCGTAGCCGTAGTAGGGCATGACCGCGGTGATCCGGGCCGCCGACGACCGACGAAACGCGTCGATCATCACGCATAGTTCGATCAAATTCGGGTCAACGGGCGTGCACGTCGGTTGCAAGATGAAAACATCGGTGCCACGAATGTTCTCGTCGATCTGAAACGACACCTCCGTGTCAGAAAATCGCCGTAGACTCGACCGTCCCAGTGGCACGCCGAGATAGGTGGCGATCTCCTGCGCGAGCTCAGTGTGCGCGCTGCCGGAGAAGAGCTTGAGTTGCCCGTTTTGCATGACCGCTTGCCGCCGCCCCGTGTCCCTCGCCGATTCCCAACAGACACGATGTTGCCGGGGTCTGCGTTGTGGCTGGGGCGGAAGGATTCGAACCTTCGATTACGGGATTCAAAGTCCCGCGCCTTACCGCTTGGCCACGCCCCAACAATCTGGTGTCCCGGTGCGCGACTCGGCGCGTGTCCCGCTGAGCCGCGCCCGTCAGCCCTAAGCGCGGACGATGGTGGGCTCCACGAGTCTCACCCGCGCAAACCTGCATCTTATCCTGGCGACCCCGGGCGAGCAAGCGGCGGCCGTGTAATCATACCCAGAACCGCTGGGCGAGGGCCGGGCGGCTCATGGTCCGCGTCACGATCACGCGCCAACCTGGTCGCTCAACCCCTCGCGCCGCACTGCCAGCGCGCGCCCGGGTGGTGAACAACCCGAACACCGCCGACCCGCTCCCCGTCATGGCCGCGGCGACCGCGCCCGCGTCTCGCAGCGTCTGGGTCGCCTCACGGATCTCGCGGCGCCGCCGAGCAACGGGCCTTTCAAGGTCGTTCGTCAACGCCGCGACGTCCAGCGTCGAGCCGACGAATGGAGGCACCCGGCGCGCTCGGCCACCCCCGCGCCGGGGTCCGTCGCGATCGCGGTCCATCCACCCGTACGCGCGGGCCGTCGGCACCCCCCGGGGAGGCACGACGATCAGCACCCAGTGCGGTGACACCTCCTCAAGCGGGTAGACCTCGTCTCCCCTCCCCACCCCGAGCGCGGTGCCGCCGACCAGGAAGAATGGGCCGTCCGCCCCTACCTCAGCGGCGACGGCGCGGACGCACTGGGGCGCGAATGACACGTCCCAGAGGCGGCACAGCCCCGCCAGCGCAGCCACGGCGTCGGAGGTGCCGCCGCCGAGCCCGGCCTGCGCCGGGATGCGCTTGGTGATCGTGACGGTTGCCCCCCAGGGCTCACCCGGTCGCCCTAGAGCGCGCCACAACGCGGCGGCCGCCGTCCAAACCAGATTGCCGTGATCATGGGGCACCCCGGTTGCCGAGCATCGCACACGACATGGCCCGTCGACCGCCCGGAGCGTGAGCGTGTCGTGGAGCGCGATGGATTGCAGAACGGTGGTCAGGTGGTGATACCCGTCCCCGCGGCGTGAGCCGACGCGAAGGTCAAGATTGACCTTGGCGTACGCGCGCACACGAAGCCGCTCGACGGTCATCGCGCGTCCGACGACGTGGGCGTTTGGGGTGGTGCGTCCAGCGGCCCGGCTCCACGCAGGTCCCGTAATGTCATTGGCATGACGTCGGATGGGATGTCGATTGAAAATGCCGAGTCTGGCAATGCGACGTTGGTATCGACTTGCGACAATGACGCGGTCAGGTCGGTCACCGGCTCGGAGTCGGCGTCCATTCTGGATTCTGAGATCACACGCACTTCGCGGGGAAGACCTCCCAGAAATTGGCTGTAGTAGAACGCCAAACCGTCCCGGCTCCCCGCCGTCAGGCGGTACTCGCCGTCAATGCGCTGCAGATACGCCACGGCGCCGCCCGTGAGTTCGACGACGACCCAGTCGCCGATGGTCCGCGCCGTCGTCGGCCGTGGATCCTCAACCAGACAACCGGTCAGCACCGACCGCAACGCGCCAGGGTCTAGCGACACCCCGACGAGGCTCTCCAGGATGTCGGCGGCAGGCACGTCCCGCAGTACCCGCTTCTCTCGGGTCAGCCACAGTGTCGCCTCGCCCGGCCGGGCCACGAGGAAGAACACCGGCGCCCCGAACGGCGCCAGCCCCTCGAGACGGGCCGAACCAGGCGCCGACAGCCCCGCCCGCACCCGTACACGCGTATTCAATGCGGTACCGCCGCCCCGCCCCCGAAGCCTGATGAGCGCGTCAAGGTGCTGCACCCGCGCGCATTCGGCGACCGCGGTCTCAAACAGCGGCATGAAATCAGGGAGAGGCGCGCCCGGTCCGTCCGGTAGACGGAGACGAGTGGTCGCACAGCCGACCAGGAAGGCCGGCAGCAGGATCGCAATCGAGACAACGCCGAGGCGGGTCATCCGTCGCCACGACGAGTCGCCGCGGGGACCGCGCCGGACGTCAGCGGCGCATGCGCGCACGGGCGTCGCCCAGCTTCCGCTCGATCCCGAACACATCCACCCCATCACGGTCGCCCGCAAGCGCGCGCTCCCACGCCGTGACGGCTTCGTCATACCGTTCTATCTTGAACAGCAGATCGGCCAGATGATCCTGCACGACCGAGTTGCGCAGCAGCTGGTCGCCGGCGCGACGCAGCGCCGTCTCGGCCAGAGCCAGTTCGTCTTGTTTGAAGTACGCCCACCCGAGACTGTCCAGGTAGGACCCGTTGTCCGGGTCGAGCTCAAGCGCGCGTCGGATCAGATCAACCGATTCATCCAGGCGTTCGCCTTGGTCCGCCAGCATGTAGCCCAGATAATTCAGCGCCTGCGCATCTTCCGGGTTCCGCTCCAGCACCCGACGAAACGCCCGCTCGGCCTCGGTGAATCGCCGCCCGCGTTCGAAGACGGCCCCCAGTTGAAACACGATCTGTGCGTTGTTCGGAAACTGCATCTCCGCGTCCGTCAACACCCGAACGGCCTCGTCGACCCGGTCGTGTTCGCTATACAGGTTGGCGAGTGCCACATGCGCCGCCGGCTCTGCCTCGTGCTGCCGGAGCGCTCCCTTGAGGACGGCCACGGCGTCGCCGACATCTCCTCGAGCCGACAGGGCCATCGCTTCCAGACGCGACAACACCAGATTGTCGGGCCGCTGTCGCTGCGCCACGTCGACGACCTCGTCCGCCTCGTCGAAGCGGCCGGCCTCGATGTAGATCTGTGCCAGCTGCGCCTGGACGCCCAGATCCGATGGACTGAGATCACGGGCCGAGCTCAAGGCTCCGATGGCGGCGTCATGGTCGCCCAGTTCCTCATGGGCGGCAGCCAGTCGCTGCAACAGACTTGCCACCTGGCTCGGATCGACATTGGCGATGGCGGCGCGTTCGACAATCGGCCCGAGGACCTCGACCAGGTCCTGATACCGGCTCTGGGCACCAAGAATCCGAGTGAGCAGGTACGGTCCACGAAGCCCCTCCGGTTCGAGTTCGATGACCCGTCGAACCGCGGACTCCGCCTCGGTGTGATGCCTGAGTTGAAGCTCCAGCTCCGAGAGCGCATACCACCCCCCAGCCTCATCGGGCCGGAACCCCACCAAGTCGCGCAGCACGTCGAGCGCCCGCTCAGGCTGGCCGGCGTTCACCAGCGCGCTGGCCAGCTGGCGCCGATACCGCGCGCGCTCCGGCCCGACGAGGACCGCGCGCTCGTAGACGGCGGACGCCTCGTCCCACTCACCTTTGGCTTCGTGCGCCTGGGCTAGCAAGGCCAGGGCATCGGCGAACTGGGGTTCCGCGTCGATGACTTCGTTCAGGACTTCGATCGCCTGGTCGGCGTTCTCGGTCGTGAGATAGAGACGGCCCAGGGTCAGATACAGCGCCGGGTCCGGCGACGACGGCTTCCGAGCGCGCTCCAGATGCTCGATGGCGCGATCGAGATCTGCCTCGTCGCCGCCCCCGCGGGCGCCCACTCTGGCGGCGTACACGAGCCCCAGAATTCGATGCGCTTCAAGGTTGTCCGGTTCCCGCTCGAGCGCCGCATTGGCCGCCTCGATGGCCGGCTCCGCGTCGCTCCGCCGGGCATACAGGCCGGCCAGCTCCGCCCAGATGTCGGATGCGGTCGGGTCGAGTTCGGCCGCGCGGGTGTAGGAGGCCACCGCGGCGTCGGTGTCCCCGGCGCCCTCCTGCGAGCGCCCCAGAATGAAGGCGTGGTACGCCGCGGCCCGGTCCTCGACGGAGGGCTGGTTCGACGCGGCCGGCTGCGCGTGCACCGGCGCTCCCATGCCGAGAACGCCGACTAAGGAGAGGTAACAGAGCATAGACCGCATAGAGACAGATTGTTCCACAGGAGGCGACAGGGGACAACCCGGGGCAGTCTGGTATAGTTTTCCCTGTTCGAGTTGGAGGAGAACCCTATGGGCGTAGACGTCGAGCTTCTGAGCATACTTGCCTGTCCCGCATGCAAGACCCCGGTCGTTCTTGTGCATGACGACACGGCATTGAAGTGCGACACCTGTCACCGGGTCTATCCGATCAAGGACGACATTCCCGTGATGCTCATCGACGAGGCGACGATCGAGCCGTGACGCGGAGCGGAGCGTCACCATCAGCGCACCGTCCGGTTCGAGGCCGCGTTGTCGGTTGCGTGGGCTTGACACCAACACTCGCGCGATTCTCACGTCCCCCACTTCGCAGCAGCGACAACACTCCGCCGCCATGAGTCTCCTGCCGGACGCCCACGACGGCAGTTCCACCCTGGAGATCGCCGCGCTGTATTCGCTGCTGGCTTTCGTGGCCGCGCTGCAGGTCTCGATCGCCGCCTCCGGCATTCTGCTGACCATCACCTTCGGGTGCTGGATTGCGTTGCTCGTGATTCAGCGGGAGCGACCAACCGCTCCGCCCTTCTTCGGTGCGCTCATCGTGTACGCGGGGTTCACCATGGTCTCGGTCGCGTTCTCGCTCGATCGTGGCATCAGCATCGTCGATTCCAAGGAGGTCCTACTCTTTCTCGTCGTGCCGATCGTGTTTCGGCTAGCGCGGGGGCAGCGGGCGCAAACGGTCGCCACGGTCATCGTGACCGTCGGCGCCGCCACAGCCATATTCGGCGTCGTGCAGTACGGCATCCTTGAGTACGACCACCTCGGCCAGCGGGTCACCGGCTCCATGGGTCACTACATGACCTATTCCGGCTTGCTCACGCTGGTGATTGCCCTCGCCGGTGCGCGGGTCCTCTTCGACACACGCGAGCGGGTATGGTCGCTGCTGGTGATGCCGGCACTGCTCGCCGCCCTGGCCGTCACGCTGACCCGGAGCTACATGTTCGCCGCGGCCGCGGTGATCGGCGTCCTGTGCGTGCTGCGAGACTTCCGTCTGGTGGTAGTCGCGCCGATGATGGCGGCCCTGTTCGTCGTCCTCGCGCCGCCACAGATCACCGCCCGCCTCTATTCGAGCTTCGACATGGAGGACCCGACGGTGCGTGACCGGTTCGCGATGAGCCGGTCCGGAATCCACATCATCGGCGACCACCCATTCACTGGGGTCGGCCCGGACATGGTCAAAGAGGTCTATCCGGACTACCGAGACCCAGGCGCGGTGCAAGACGACAACCCCCACCTGCACAACGTGCCGCTGCAGATCGCCGCCGAGCGAGGACTGCCCGCACTCGGAGCCTGGCTGCTATTTCTGGGGATGGTGGTCCGTGACCTGTTTCGCCGGAGTCGCAGCGGGGCCAACCCGGCACTGGCGGCGGCGGGACTCGCGGCTGTCGCCGGAATGCTCACCGGTGGGTTGTTTGAGTACAACTTCGGCGATTCGGAGTTTCTGATGCTGTTTCTGGTCCTGATGACCCTGCCGGCCGCGGCCGCGTACCGCCCCCCCATCCGGCCCCGCCGAGAGCACCCAGTAACCGCAAGAACCGGCGTCTGCCAGACGGGCAGGTAGGAGCTGTGCCGGCGCCATGCCCCGGATCCCCAGTGGCGCACGGCTTTAGCCGTGCGATCGCCTGAAGGCCTGCGCCACACCTCAGCCCGCCGGTCTTCCTGGCGAGGTGCTCGCCTGGCAAGGCGCGACGAGGGAGCAGACTGGTGGTCTGTGACCGAGGAAGCAACGCCGCCAGACGGACGCCCGCCAGCCGCAACCAGGTTTTCCTGGCGAGGTGTTCGTCTGGCCAGGCGCGACGAGGGAGCAGCCAGGCGGGCTGTGACCGAGGAAGCAACGCCGCCAGACGGCCGCCCGCCAGCCGCAACCAGGTTTTCCTGGCGAGGTGTTCGTCTGGCCAGGCGCAACGAGGGAGCAGCCAGGCGGGCTGTGACCGAGGAAGCAACGCCGCCAGACGGACACCTCGCCAGGAAAACCCTAGTGGCGGAAGTGGCGTCGGCCGGTGAACACCATCGCGATACCGTGCTCATTCGCGGCGTTGATAACCTCCTCGTCCCGCACTGAGCCCCCCGGCTGGGCCACCGCGCGGGCACCGGCGGCCGCAATGGCGTCCAGACCGTCCCGGAAGGGGAAGAACGCATCAGAGGCGGCGGCCGTGCCGGTCAGGTCGGTGGTGGCCTTCATGGTCGCCACCTTGACGGCGTCCACGCGGCTCGTCTGACCGGCACCAATCGCAGCCAGCCGGTCAGCCGTCGCAAACACGACCGCGTTCGACTTGACGTGGGCGCACACGCGCCACGCAAGACGGAGGGATGCCCACTCTTCCTCGGTTGGCTCGCGGGTTGTCACGACCCGGAACTCGCTCTCAGCGCGGCCCCCCTCCGTCCCGCCCCACGGCTCCACGGCCTCGACGACCCGGTCGTACTCCTGCACCAGGATCGCGCCGAGGATGGAGCGCACTTCCCGGTTCATCCGCGGGTCGGTCGCCCCAGCGCGGCAGTCTGCCAACACTAACCTGAGGTTCTTCTTCGTGGCGAACACGGCCCGCGCTTCTGCATCCGCGTCAGGCGCGACGACCGCCTCGATGAAGGTCGATGTAATAGCGGTGGCCGTATCGCGGTCAATCGGTCGGTTCAACCCGACGATGCCCCCGAACGCCGACAACGGGTCGACCTCGCGGGCCGCCACGTAGGCGTCGTGTAGCGTCGAGGCGGTCGCCACCCCGCAGGGGTTCATATGTTTCACGACCACGGCCGCCGGCTCCCGGAACTCGAGGATCAGTCGAGCGGCGGCGTCGAGATCGAGCAGATTCGTGAACGACAGCGCCTTGCCCTGCACCACGTCCGCACCGCCGAACCCGAGGGCGCCGTCGGCATAGAGCGCGGCCGCTTGATGCGGATTCTCGCCATACCGAAGCACCCGCTGGCGCGTGGCCTTCAGCTCCAACGCGTCGGGCGCAATGTCCCCGGACACGGTGCCCCGAACAAACGTACCGTCCGTCACCTCGACCGCGGACAAGGCCTCCGCGATGGCGCCGTCGTAGGAACGGGTGTGAGCGAACGCTTTCGCCGCCAGCGACAAGCGGAATTCGTCCGTGGGTCCATCGGACCGGTCGAGCTGCGCCATCGCGTCGTGGTAGTCGGCTGGATCCACCACCACCAGCACGTGCCGGAAGTTCTTCGCGGCTGCCCGCACCATCGTCGGTCCCCCGATGTCGATCTCTTCGATGAGCGCCTCCACGGTCGTGCCAGGGTCGGCGGCCGCGCGAGCGAACGGGTAGAGATTGACGACCACCACGTCGATCGGCAGGATGCCCTGGGCCTCGATCGCCCGCAAGTCGTCGGGCCGATCTCGGCGCGCCAGAATGCCGCCATGCACAGCCGGGTGCAGCGTCTTCACGCGACCGTCCATCAT
>CALBET010000567.1 GCA_937888665.1 uncultured Acidobacteriota bacterium | reverse complement strand
CGGAACAGTACCCCGCCTCCATCGTCGCGCCGTAGCAACCGTGCGCACGAACAGCTCCCGCTGCGATGCCGGGCGGTCGCCGCGGGCTGCTAGATTAGAGTGGGAATCGTCAACATGGACTTCAGCTGGTCGGTAGATCAAGAAACATTGTACCGACGCGTCATCGATGAGACGCGCGCGACACTGCAACCACGTGTGGCTCGCCGAGGCTACGACCGGTGGTTCGAGAGGGAGGAGTGGCGACTCTGCGGAGAGTTTGGGCTGCTGGGTCTGAGCGTGCCCGGCCACTATGGCGGCTTGGGTCTCGACCGGTTGACGACGGCCCGGCTGATGGAAGCCTTCGGCGTCGCCTGCGAGGACATGGGTCTCGTCTTCGCCGCAGGGGCACACCTGTTTGCGTGCGTGATGCCAATCCTGGAGTACGGCTCGGACGCGCTCAAGGAACGCATGCTCCCGAAGCTGTGCTCCGGTGCATGGATCGGAGCCAATGCGATCACGGAGGCGGGTGCCGGGTCCGACGTCTTCTCCCTGGAGGCTCGTGCGGTACGTGAGGGAGAGACCTACGTCTTGGACGGCACAAAGACGTTCGTCACCAACGGCCCGGTGGCGGATGTCATCGTGGTGTATGCGACGGTGAACCCCGCCCACGGGTTTCTGGGGATTACGGCGTTCGCGGTCGAACGGGAGACGGCCGGGGTCATCACGGAGCTACCATTCGACAAGATGGGGTTGGCCTCCGCTCCGTCAGGCGTCGTGCGGCTGGAGGCCTGCCGGGTGCCCGCGACACATCGTCTCGGCGCAGAGGGTCAAGGCGGGATGGTCTTCAACCAGTCGATGCAGTGGGAGCGCCTTGGCCTGTTTGCCGGATTCGTCGGCATGATGGAACGCCAGCTGGATGTCGTGGTCGGCCACGCGGCGCAGCGACGGCAGTTCCGAAAGCGAATCGGCAAGTATCAAGCAGTCTCGCACCGGATCGCTGACATGAAGCTACGGTTGGAGAGTGCGCGTCTGCTCTTGTATCGCGGGTGCTGGCTGCTCGACCAGGGACAGGGCGGCGCCCTCGACGCATCCCTGGCGAAGCTGGCGGTCAGCGAGGCGTCGGTGCGCTCGAGTTTGGATGCCATCAAGATCTTCGGAGGCGCTGGCTATATGACGGCGGCTGGTATTGAGCGCGGGCTCCGCGACGCGGTCGCAGGAACCATCGCCTCAGGGACGTCTGAAATGCAGCGCGATGTCATCGCGGCCGGACTTGGACTGTGAGGCTTCAGGATGCCGTGATCTCGTACGCCGCTCGTACGCCGATGGCGCTGGCGGTCCAGGGGCCAGACGACCAGTTGACCTACCGAGAGCTCGACCGCCTCGCGAATCGTATCGCCCGGGCGCTGGAAGCCCGTGGGGTCCGCAAGAATCATCGTGTCGCGATCTGGCTGGAGAAGTCCACGTTCACGGTCGCCACTATGCAGGCCGTGCTTCGGCTCGGCGCAGCGTACATACCGATCGATCCGCTGAGTCCGACCGCCCGTGTCCACGGCCTCTTGACCGACTATGCGGTGAGCGCCCTGGTGACGACGGCCGGTCGGGTCACGGCAGTGCTGACCGGTTCGCTTGCCTCGGTGCCGTCGCTCGTCACCGGCGGGCCGGGCGACGCCTGCGACTGGCCCGCGCTGCGTGAGTGTTCCGACGCTGATCTGCCAGACCCCGGGTCAGGTGCCGAGGACCTCGCGTATATCCTCTCCACCTCCGGGTCCATGGGGCGACCGAAGGGCGTCTGTCTCAGCCATCGCAATGCCCTGAGTTTTACCGGCTGGGCGGCGGCAGAGCTGGCCGTCACCAGCGAGGATCGACTCGCCAACCACGCCCCGCTGCACTTCGACCTGTCGGTGTTCGACCTGTACGCCGCGTTCCAGGCCGGCGCGACGGTGCTGCTCATCCCCGAGACGTGGTCGTTTGCCCCACTCAAGCTCAATGACTTCCTCATCCGACAGCGCCCGACGATCTGGTATTCCGTTCCGTCGGCGCTGCTCTTGATGATCCAGGATGGCGGATTACTCGACCTGGCGGAGCCGTCGCTGCGAGCCGTGCTATTTGCCGGAGAGCCCTTCCCGGTCGCGCCCCTCCGCGCCCTGCGCACCAGCTGGCCCGAGGCTCGCTTCCTGAATCTCTACGGTCCGACCGAAACCAATGTGTGCACCTTTCATGAAGTCAAGGAGATGGCGGCGGGTGACACGACGCCGATCCCGATCGGGCGGGCCTGCTCGGGCGATCGAGTGTGGGCTCGCACGGAGAGTGGCGGTCTGGCACAGGAGGGCGAAGAAGGCGAGCTGATGGTGGCCGGTCCCACGGTCATGCTTGGCTATTGGGGAGACGCACCGCAAGGGGATGAACCCTACAGCACGGGCGACATCGTTCGCGTGATGGACGATGACAACTTCCAGTTCATGGGCCGGCGCGACCACATGGTCAAGGTGCGGGGCCACCGGGTGGAGCTCGGTGAGATTGAGGCAGTGCTCCAAGCCCATCCCGCGGCAAGCGAGACGGTGGTCCTTGTTTCTGGATCAGGCCTCGGAGCCCGTCTCAACGCCTTTGTCGTGTGCAATCTGGAGGAGCGACCCTCGCTCCTCCAGATCAAGCAACACTGCGCCACGCGCCTGCCGCGGTACATGATTGTTGACAGGGTGTGGTACTTATCGGCGCTGCCCCGAACAGGCAATGGGAAGGTCGACCGGACGGCCTTGGCCCTTCGTCTGAACGAGACCACAGACCAGGAGACATAGATGTCACAGACAGACATTTTCGACAGGCTGAAGAACTACATCGCCAGCGACGTGCTGGAAGGGAACGACGTCGGTCTGGACGCGTCCACGGCGTTGCTCGACCTTGGGGTGCTGAATTCGCTCGAAATCACGAAGCTGGTGAATTTCATCGAGGCTACATTCGGTGTGAGCATACCGCTCGAAGCGGTCTTGGCGGAGAACTTCAAGGACCTCGCCGCCATTACGGATTTGATTGTCACGCTCGAGCGGACGATACCAGGCGGCTCTTGACAACACGCCAGGGAAACATTCGTCTCCTGTTCCCACGTTTCGCGGATGTCAGGCGGGTGGCGAACCTGGAACGGGACAGACCTCAATCTCGGTGGGCGTGCCTGCGGGTTCCCTCTGCAGCGAGGCCGTGGTCCGTACGACCCGCACCACGTAGAAGCCGCGCTGCGTGCAGGTCGGGCCCGTGAACACTGGCTCCTTGACCTCGAACCCCAGGACGGGAAGGCTCGCCAAGTTGTAGGTCGTGACATACACTCTGTGGCCGTGCCACACCCCCGGGTCGCAGCGAAACGCCAACGCCTGACCCCGCTCCAGCGGACCGTAGAGAAAATTCGTGTCCGCGTTGCCCACCGGCAGGACCTCGCGTTTGACCCACGCGGCAGGCAAGAGCCGCTGCCAGCGAAGCGCCACGTAGATGTAGTAATGCAAGCAGACATACAACAGCCTGCTTCGTCGGTGGAGGTCCTGGTAGAAGGCGTTCACGTCCCCTGGCACCTCGGTCTCCACCACCAACTCACGCCCATCCACCTCGATCCCAGGGAAGCGGAGCCGCTCGGTGGGGTCGTAGTATCGGAGGCTGATGTAGTAGTTTCCAGGCGGCAAGGTCATGACGACCGGGCCGGCGTCCTTCGGATGCGAGAAACTACTGAGGTGCTCGGTCGCTGTGAAGCGGGGGAACGCGAAGGCGGTGAGAAACCAGTAGCCGGCCGACTCGCCCAGCGCCTCGGCGTCCATCACCACGGTGTGCTTGACCGGGACGGGCCCCCCCGAAGCAATAACCGCGTGGTTGTTCCAGCGAGGCGCCGTTACGACGGTCCTCAGGAGTTGACGCGGTGCCTCCAAGCGCTGGCGTGACAAGATGTTCCAGGACAAGAACTCCTCCGGATGCGTGCGGAAGTGCCGCCATCCCAGGAGCAACACGACGTCCCGAACCGTCTTGAAGAATACGAGCGAAGCGAGCCCCAAGGGGAGCTGCCACAAGAGGGAGACGGACCGCAAGCGGTGTATCATTTGGTCCATTATCTGTGTAAACCGCCATCGGCCGCGTGGCTCTGCCCCCCACCCGCGGCATGCTGACTAGATCGGCCTGGCCTCCACAATACTGACCCGAGGTAGCGGTGTTGGCACGACCCCGGTCAGCTCAAAGCCGGAAGCACTCAAGAGCGACTCGAACTGGGCCCGCGTCCGCTCCCGGCCGCCTGATACGATGAGCATGTTCACATCCAGCAGTTTGCCAGCGAACCATTCGTTGCCAGGAGGAATCACCGCGTCGAGGATCAGCAATCGCGCCGTCTTGGCCATGACTCTGTGACAGTTCTTCAGGATGATCCCAGCCTGCTCGTCGTTCCAATCGTGAATCGTGTGACGGAGGATGTACGCATCGCCGCCCTCGGGAACTGATTCGAAAAAACTCCCGGCGACCCGCCGACAACGTGCTTCCAATCCTGCCGCGGCAATCTTGCGGCCCGTGTTTTCCACAACCATCGGAAGGTCGAAGATCACCCCTTGCGCGTCGGTGTTCCGCCGGAGGATCTCGCACAGCAGATCGCCCTCGCCGCCTCCCACGTCGACGATCGTGTGAAACGGCGAGAAATCATAGGCGCTCGCGATGACGGGAGACTCCATGCCATACAGGTTCTCGATCCATTCGTAAAAGAGACCCTTGCGTGCTGGATGAGCGGCGAGATAGTCGAACAAGGGCATCCCGTAGGCTTTGTCAAAGCCCCTCTCGCCGGTCTTGACGCTGTGCCGCAATTGGCCCCAGGCCTGGTAAAACTCGTCTCCTTCCATGATGGCCAGTGCCCTGAACGACTGAGGGTGGTCGCGCCGCAGATGGTCGCCGAGACGCGAGCACGCGAAACGCCCGTCTCCGTCCTCGACGAGAATGCCGACGTTGGCCAGAAACCTCAACAGCCGCGCCAGAGTATCTTCATCGGCCGCGACGTCCTCCGCCAGTTGCTGCGGTGTCCTGGGGCCGCCGACGAGCAGATCGGCGATTCCGAGTTCTGCCGCGACCGCGATCGCCTGAACGACCCAGTGTCCCGTGATCAGCTGGAACATTTGCCTTCGGTCGGCCTGCTGCTGGGCCGCTTGATCCTCTTTTAACTCACTCATTGCCTTCTCCTTGTGCCGAGTGCTAGATAATCCGGCCAATTACTTGATTTGCCTACAAGAACCTGGCTCACCACGGGTTGTTCCGGTGGGCGTCACCCTCGCCCACGACGATGACCTGCGGTGACGTTGCGGAAAGTTTCAGACCGCTTGTCGGGTCGGCCAGACCTACGTCGTCGTCACAGCAGCTCTATTCGTTCACTTGCGGACCGACCTCCATCGCTCGACTCCGACGCGAATAAGCTCGACCAGCGACGCCGGAGACTCCAGGTGAAGGTTGTGTCCACCGGGCACGTCCACCCGGCGGGCGTCCGGGATGAGGGCCTGCAGATCGCCTCCTCGGCTTTCGCGGCCCAGATCGCTGTCGACCCCGAACACCAGGGTCACGGGCGCCTCAATCCGCCCCATAATCGTTTTGTAGATCGACGGGCCGACATCCGACGCTCCGAGGCCAATCCCAGAGGTCGAACGCAACCGAGGATCCCACCGCCACCGCAGGCCGGTCGGACCCGATTCGGTGGCACGCTCGGCAAGCCTCATGGCGCGGTGCTCAGACATTGAGGGCGCTGCCTGACGCAACCGCGCCGCGGCCGCGGTCAGGTCCGAGAACACCGACCGGGTGGGCGGCGAGGTGACGCGATCCAGATACGCGACGAGCACGTCGAGACCTTCGTTGCCCTCGTCCTCACGCAAGCGTGGCGGCTCGATCAATATGAGCTGATCCACCAGGTCCGGTCGGCTCGCGGCAAGCAGGGCCGCCACTGCGGCACCGAGGGAGTGTCCCACGAGGACCAACGGAGAGCCACCGATCTGCCGCATGCACGCATCGGCATCGGCCACGAAATCGAACAGAGTATACGACCCGCCCGCGCCGACGTGCTGACTCCGTCCGTGGCCACGCAGGTCTGGGGCAACGACACGAAGGCCCTCTCGAGCCAGGGGGGCGGCCACGTCCTCCCATGCGGCGCCCTGGTCCAGAATGCCGTGCAGACACAGCACCGCGGGCCCACGCTCCGGTCCCCAGGAGCAGACGCAGTGCGACAGGCCGCGGATGTTTGTGAACCGCTCCTGCATGCCGACAGCAACCGCCGGTGAACCCGCCGATACCGGCTCCTCGCCGCGCGAAGAGGTGTCGTAGCCCATTTCGCGGCCGAGCGTTGCGGTCTCGTCACGCAATGCCCGGGGTAGGCGGACAGTTTTCCACGCCGTCGCCGGCGCGGCGTCAATTGATTGGCGCGACAGAAAGTTGGGGTCACCCACGGAGATCGACTCGCTCTTGACGCCGTCGGTCATCCGCCCCCCACGATAGGGCTGCAGCAGCGCCGCATCGTAGGGGATGCCGAGAAACTCGCAGACGGACTTCGACACCGTAGCGGGGTCAGTCACCAGTGACTCGAAGTGAATGCGTAACTGCCGGCCCGGCTCAACCCCCGAGAGGAACAGCGTGATGTTGCGGTTCCACTGGGTCCAGATCTGCTCAGCCGCAGCGTACGGGTCCTCTCCCTGTAAACCGATAAGTCGATCCATCCTCGTGCGGGCGAACGATTCGATGACCGCGGTGGGATGACGTATCAGATGAAGATAGCGCGCGCCGTCGAACAGCGTCTCGGCCCGCTGCAACGTGTCCAGGCTGCCGCCATAGGTGGGTGACTTGTCGACGAGCACCCTCCCAGGCGTCCAGCCCTGCAGCATCTCGTAGACATCCCGGGTCTCCACGTTTTGCGCAATCAGCGCGTCGATCCGTTCCTCGGCCTCGTCCGCACTGACGCCCAGCAGGTCCATGAAGGCCCGCTGCAGCCCCTCGTCCAGATGGCTCACACCCAGCTCCGCGTGTCGTTGCGCCATCGTCTCGAAAGGGAGCAGATGGAGTTCCGGAGGCGAGAACAAGGCCGGGTGCCCCGCAAGCATCACACGAAGCAAGGTGGAACCCGACCGCGGCGCCGAGAGCAGAAAGACGATGCCGGCCAGAGGCGGTGCCGTGCTGTCGTGTGCAGGAGCAGGCGCTGTCAACAACACCGGCTCGGGCGCCAGGGCCTGCGCCACGGGACGATCTGGCGCATCCTGTTCCGTCACGCGGCCGATCTCGTCCACGAGGTACTGGGCAAGTATGTCGATGGACGGGCGCTCGTAGACCTCCCGGGGATAGATCGGGAACTCCAGATCGCGCTTCAAGCGATTGATGACCTCCATGGCCATGAGCGAATCGAGACCGAGGTCGAACAGGTTGCCGACCAGGGGAACGGTGTCGGAAGGCACGTCCAGGACATCGGCGAATTCCTGCTGCAGATGCACGGTCACCAGACCGGGGCGTAGCGCTTGCGGCGCCTGGCGCACGCGGCGAAGCAGGTCGCCGGGCGGTCGAATCGTGGTTGTCGGCTCGGTGGTCTCACGCACGTCTGGCTGTCGCTCCGCGATATCGAGGAGCAACGGCTGAAGGCCGGCCGGCAGCTGTGGTGGCACACGCGACCAATCACGTGACAAGACGGCTATCTGAGGTGACGCAGCATCCATCACCCGACCAAGCAGTTCGACGGCCTCATCAGGATCGATCGGATCAATGCCCCGCTGCGCCGAACGCCCCTGATGACGTGACAAAAGGACGGCTGACATGCCGGTCCCCGTCCACGGTCCCCAGTTGATACTGAGAGCCGGCAGTCCGATCCCGTGGCGGAGGTGGGCGAGCGCATCGAGGAAGCAGTTGGCGGCGGCGTAGTTGCCCTGTCCCGGCGAGCCGAATACCGACGCCGCCGAAGAGAAGAGCAGGAAGCAGTCCAGCGACAACTGCCGCGTCAGCACGTGCAGATTCCAGGCTCCGAGCGCCTTCGGACGCAGGACCTTGGCGAACTGTTCTCGGTTCAGCTGAGCCAGAATACCGTCATCGAGGACCCCGGCCGCGTGAAAGACACCCCGTAGCGGCTCAC
>CALBET010000566.1 GCA_937888665.1 uncultured Acidobacteriota bacterium | reverse complement strand
CTGCTCCCTCGTCGCGCCTGGCCAGACGAACGCCTCGCCCGGAAACCAGACAAAACCTCATTGCGGCTACAGGACACTAGCACTAGCGTTGCAGGGTCTTGAGATAGTTGACGAGGTGCCAGAGGTCTTCGTCGTTGATGCGGTCGGCGTATGGCTGCATGTCAGCCGAGACGCCCTCTTTGATGACCAGGAAGATCTCGCCGTCTGACGAGCCGTGCAACCAGCTGTCATCGGTGAAGTCCGGGACGTCGCCCCCCGCGTGCGCCATGTCGCCGTCGCCGAGTCCAGTGTTGCCGTGACAGTCTCGGCACATGAACACATAGCGCTGCCGGCCGGTCGCCTTCGAGTCCGCGGTCGGCTCCATCGGATTCTCGAGGGCTTGCCCCTCGGTGTGCCGGTGCGGTTCTGGGGGGTGCGACTGGAGGGCCATCGCCGTCGCCGCGGCGTAGCCGCCCACGACGAGGATGAGGACTCCGAGTAGCCGGACACTGTGCTCCCTCATGGCGGTTCTCCGTGGGGTCCTTATTCCTGCGGCGCGTCGAAATGCTTCCACATGTATTCCGGCTGATAAATATGGAGATACAAGAAGATTTCGTGCGCCAGATTGATGATCCGGTTGACACCGTATTCGTGATGGTTCCGGGTGGCCGCGAGCTCCACCGACACCGCGCCGCGTGAGGATACGCACCCGATCCGCGCGCGGCGGCGGTCGACCCGACGATGCGGCGGCAGACGTGGAGAGGCGCGGCCGGTCACAAACGCCTGTAGGTCACCGGCGAGCGGCGAGCGGGCCGGGATGCCGGGCAAGAGATGCCGGAACAGGAACGTCCCGGTTTCCGGCGTGTAGTCCAGCGACAACGGCTGTGTCCCGAGCCACGAAAAGCGGAATCGGTGACGACCGCCGAGCGGGGCGTGTTCACTGAACCCTCGAAACACACCCCGGTCGGCGTACGCCTGGAGGCGCTCCCGCACTGCCGACAGCGACTGCTCAACCGTCAGCCGCCGACGGGACGCCGGCGGTGCCGCCTTGGTTCGTGATGTCACGCTCTCAATAGAGCAGAAGCCGGCACAGCGTGCCGGCTTCTCCCTCTCCTCACAGCCTGTGACGCAACCGTCGATGAATCCCGCGGCTCACCTGTATTGACACGCTCCGCGGGACCGTGCGGGCCTGAAGGCCCTTGCTACGAGCGCGCCCCCGATCGGAAAAGATCCGGGCGCGGCGCTAGTGGTAATACGACATGACGCCAGGCTCGATCTTGCCGAGGAATCCAGGCGCGTACTGATCCCGCAGCCAGAACTCCTTCTTCGCCTGCACGTTCACCACCGAGGGACGGCTCTCGTCGAGCGCCACCTGGTAGGCCCGCTCGAGCGCCGGCCTGAAATCGGCCGGCTTCGTCACATACTCGCCGTGTGCGCCAAGCGCCTCGCCGAGCTTGTCGTATCGCAGGTTCTCCTGGAACAGATGGACCGGCAACCCGACCTTATCGTTGCGATTCCCCTCCCAGGTGCCCCACGCATTGTTGTTGTACACGATGACCACGGCGGGCAGCCGATACTTGGAGAGCGTTTCCATCTCCATCCCGGTGTAACCGAACCCGGCGTCACCCGTGATCGCGATGATCGGGTGGCCCTTATAGTCGGCTTGCGCGCCGGCTCCCTGCCGCACGGCGGCCGCCACCCCGATGGTGTAGCCGACGTCCGGACCGATGGCGCCGTACTGATAGGCGCCGTTCATGATCTGTCCGGGCCGGAACGCGCGCAGATACCGACGGGTGTAGCGAGCGATTCCGTAGCCGCCCTGCACGATGGTCGTCCGATCGCGTGGCAGGGTGCCGGCGTGCACGAAGTCCGCCAGTTCCTTGGCGATCACGGCCGGATGGACGGCATCGGTGTAGCCGAGGCCGGTCCGATAGTACTGCTCGTTCTCCGCCTCGAACTCGGCCCGCGCGGCGGCCACCTCGGCCACCCAGGCGTCGTGCTTCATCCGGGGCACAGCGGCGGCGAGCGCCTCGAGCGCCGCTTTCTCGCAACTGACGATGCCGAGGTCGATCGGCAGGTTTCGGCCGATGTCCTGTGCATCCGGATCGATCCGGATGTACTTGGCGTCTGGACCGAAGGCGAACTCGCCCTGGGTGGGCATGCAGTATTGCCCCACCAGCAGCACCAGATCGGCGCTGGCCAGTGCACCCGGCGCCGCATCAGCCGACAATGGGTGGTCGGCGGGGAACTGTCCTTTGGTCGCTCCGGACTCCACAACCGGAATCTGTGCCCGCTCGGCCAGTCGACGCAGGGCGTCCCACGCCCGAGAGTGGAACACGCCGTTGCTTGAGACGATGATCGGGCGCTCGGCGGCGCGCAGGAGCGCGACCGCCTGATCGATTGCCCGTGGATCCGGGTGCGGTTTCGTCTCGGTGCGGTACTTGGACTTGTCGTAGTAGTACTCGATCTCGCTGGCGTCTTTGAATCGCGCGCTGGCGATCTCGGCCGGAAAATCGAGGTGCACCGGCCTGGGCACGCCGCTGCGAAGCTGTCGGAACGCATACCCGGCATATTCGTGGATGCGAGCGGGGGTAATCAACCGCTTGCCCCACTTGCGCATCCCCTCGGTCGTGGGTTGCTGATACGCGTCCTGAATGCCGCGCTCGGTGTCCTCGGCAAAGATCGTCTTGTTGCTGGCCAAGACCAGGACCGGCGACCGGGCGGCGTTGGCCGTCGCGATGCCGCAGATCATGTTGGTGAATCCTGGTCCCTCTGTCCCGGACGTCGCCGCAATTTCGCCCGTCACCCGGGTGAAGGCGTCAGCCGCGTGACAGAGCGAGCCTTCGTTACGACCGCCGTATGTCGGGATCCCGGTGTCGGCAATGGCGTGGACCACGGTGTAGTTCCCGGGGCAACAGAACAACGCCGCGACACCTTCTTCTTTACAGGCCCGCGCGAACACCTGCGCACCGGTCATCGGGAAGTCGACGACCGGCAGGGGCGCGTGCTTGGCGGTTTCGAACTCGTCCGGCACCCGAATCGGCGCGGTGTCCTCTTCGGCCGCCGCTAGTCCGACGCTCCCGGCACCAATCGTCGCCGCGGTGGCGCCTGCGCCCAGGATGGCCTGTTTCATGAACCGACGCCGAGAGTTCCCTTGCTTTGCACGTGACATGTGGTCGCTCCTCTTCAAATGCGAGTCTCAGAGAATGGCACGCGGGAAGGCGGAACGCAACCTGACGGGTAGTCCGCAGGCACGTCGCGATCCGCGGCTCACAAACCGAACGACAGACCGCATCCGCACTCGGTCTTGGCGTGGGGATTGCGCAGAATCAAATTCTGGCCAAGCATGTTCGGGTCACAGTCCAGCACGGTGCCGTCAAGATACTTGAAGCTCTTGGGGTCGACGAAAATCTTGGCCCCGTCCTCGCTCTCGAAGACCTCGTCATCCGGCGTGGGCGTCTGTTCCCACTTGAAGATGTAGCTCATCCCCGAACACCCGCCAGCCTTGACGCCCACTCGGAGACCGCCCTCGGCGATCCCCTCATGGCTCATGGCGCTCTGAATCCGCTTTGCCGCCGCTTGGGTAATCTCAATCATGCGTGGTCTCAGTTTACCTTACTCACCCCAAGCCGGCGGCAGTTCTGGGTCGTCGTCCTCGAGCTGGAAGACCTGCACGGGCGCCCGCAATCTGGTCACCAGGCTGCGCAGCTTCTCGATGACGTAGTCGATATCCGTCTCCGTGTTGAATCGACCCAGGCCAAACCGGATCGACGCCTGCGCCGCTGCCTCCGGCAGACCGAGCGCCTGGAGGACGTGTGACGGCTCCCGGCGGCTCGACGAGCAGGCGGCGCCGGAGGACACGGCCACGTCGTCGAGGCCGATCAAGAGTTGCTCGCCGTTCACGCCGTCGACCGTCACATTCAGACTGTGCGGCAACCGCGCGGTCATCGATCCATTGACCGAAACGCCAGTCAGCGAGCCCCGAAGGCCCTGCCAGAGACGGTCACGCAACCGTGTCATGCGCACAGCCTCCTCACCCATCTCCGCCAGACACAACCCCGCCGCGTGCCCGAATCCAACGATGGCCGGCACGTTCAGGGTGCCTGACCGTAGCCCCAACTCGTGCCCGCCGCCGTCAACCAGGGGGGTGAGCGTCAGACCGCGGCGAACGAACAGCGCACCGATCCCCTTCGGCCCGTACAGCTTGTGGGCGGTCAGCGACAGGAGGTCGATACCGTCCCGAGCCACGTCGATTTGGACTTTCCCAGCCGCCTGCGCGGCGTCGGTATGGAACAGCGCGCCGCCGGACCGGGCCACGCGTGCCAGATCGACGATCGGCTGCAGCACCCCGATTTCATTGTTGGCGGACATGACACTGACCAGCACGGTCGCCGGTGTAAGCGCGGAGGCCAGCGTGTTCGGGTCGAGCAGCCCGTCGCCCCGGACCGGCAGGTAGGACACGGCCACCCCTTGCTGCTCTAGCCGGGCGCAGGGATCCAAAATGGCCCGATGCTCGGTGCAGGCGGTGACGATGTGATTGCCATGCGCGCGTGACGCATCCATCACCCCCTTCAACGCCAGGTTGTTCGACTCGGTCGCCCCGCTCGTGAACACCACCTCGCGCGAGGTCGCGCCGATCAGCCTGGCCACCGCCGACCGGGACTCGACCACCGCGTCTCGTGCCGCCCATCCGAACTGGTGATGACGACTCGCCGCGTTGCCATAGTGCTCACCAAAGAACGGCACCATCGCGGCGACGACGCGAGGGTCGACACGCGTGGTGGCATGGCCGTCCATGTAGATGGGCAGAGTCATTCATCAGACGGGGCTTCGCGGTTGTTGCCTAGACGGGGCTGCGCCCCGGACCCTAGTGCCCACTCCGCAGCCGCGGGGCACAGATCTCATTGTGGCGCACGGCTTGAGCCGTGCGATCGCAGGCCTGAAGGCCTGCGCCACAGGGCCTCACCGTGCCCCGTTTTCTAGCCGAAGCGTCACGCCCACGTGTGGCGGCGAGCCGATGCCGCGACGTCGGCCCTACGGGCCCCTCGCCAGGAAATCTACAAGTGGAGCACTGGTGCCGCTGGTGTGGGCGCGTCCGGCTCCGGCGAGCGGGGCGACAGCGAGATCGGCACCAGCGGTGACTCGTCAGCTGCGAGCGCCTGGAGGCTGTACGAGGTCAGTGCCTGGACGATCTGGTCCTTGATGCGCCACAAGGGATCGCGAATGTTGCACGTGGCGAACTGCTCGCACTCGTCATCCACGGTGGTGCAGCCGGTGACCATCACCGGACCGTCGATCGCCTCGATGACATCGGCCACCGAGATCCGCTCGGGCGCACGAGCGAGCTGATACCCGCCACGCGTCCCGTGGTGAGAGGCCAGCAAGTCCTGCCGCACCAGTCGCTGCAGCACCTTCGCCATCAGCTCGGCCGGAATCCCGTAGCGTTCCGCGATCTCACGGGCGCTCGCCGCCCCGGACTCCGGGCGCGAGGCCAGGTCCTTGAGCGCCATCAGCGCGTATTCAGCTTTTTTTGAGAGTCGCAGCATTGGGATACCGGATGCTTCATTGTATCCGGACTTAACCCGGTCCCCTCAATACTTGGGAAGCGTGGGGTCGACACGGTCGATCCAGGCCAGAATGCCGCCCTGGAGGTTACGCGCCTGGGTATAGCCGGCGTCGCGCAACAGTGCGACCGCCTTGCCGCTGCGAACGCCTGACTTGCAATGGACGATCATGTCGTCGTGCCCGTCGAGCTCGGAGAGTCGCGCCGGGAGGTCGCCGAGCGGGATCAACACGGAGCCGGGGATGCGACAGATCTCGAACTCCCGCTGCTCGCGCACATCGAGCAGCAGGAACGAGTCGTTGCCATCGAGGCGGATCCTCAGTTCCTCCACCGTCACGTCAGTCGACCCGAGCGTCGGCGCGGCAACCGGTGCCGGCGCAATTCCACAGAACTGGTCGTAGTCGATCGGCGCGGTGACGGTGGGGTGCGTGCCGCACACCGGGCAGTCGGGGTCCTGTCGGACTTTCAACTCGCGGAACCGCATTTTGAGCGCGTCGAACAGCAGGAACCGGCCGACCAGTGATTCACCAGCCCCGAGAATGAGTTTGATCGCCTCGGTGGCCTGCAGAGTCCCAATGACGCCCGGCAAAATGCCGAGCACACCACCTTCGGCACAACTGGGCACGAGTCCTGGCGGCGGCGGTTCCGGGAACATGCACCGGTAGCAAGGGCCGTCCTCGGCGGCGAACACGGTCGCCTGGCCTTCGAACCTGGAGATGCTGCCGTACACGTTCGGCTTCCCCGTCAGCACGCACGCATCGTTGACCAGGTACCGCGTCGGAAAGTTGTCGGTCCCGTCCACGACCATGTCGTAGTCGGCGAACAGCCCGAGCGCATTCGTGGACGACAGCGCCATCTCGTGCATCACGACCTCGACCTCCGGGTTGAGGGCGTTCAGCCGAGCTTTGGCCGACTCGAGTTTCGACCGTCCCACGTCCGGGGTCCCGTGGATGATCTGCCGCTGCAGGTTGCTGTAGTCGACAGTGTCGAAGTCGACGATACCGATGGTGCCGACCCCGGCCGCGGTCAGATACAACGCCACCGGAGAGCCCAATCCGCCCGCGCCGATACACAACACGCGCGCCGCCTTCAACTTCAGCTGCCCCTCCATACCCACCTCGGGCATGATCAGGTGCCGGCTGTAGCGCGCGACCTCCTCGTTGGTGAGGGCCGCCGGCCCGGTCTGGGTCACGACCAACCTCCACCCGCCACCGAGGGGATGATGCTGACGGTGTCGTCCGCAGTCACCGGCGTCTGGTCTTTGTCGAGATACCGGATGTCGTCATCGTTCAGGTAGATGTTGACGAAGCTTCGGCGCGTGCCCTCTTCCGTGTAGAGATGCTTGCGGAGGTCGGTGTACCGCGTCGTCAAGTTCGCGAGCAGCTCACCGACCGTGCTGCCCTCCACCTCCACCACATCGAGCTTGTCGGTGTAGCCGCGCAGGGGCGTGGGAATCAGAATCTTGGTTGCCATCGTGGTCCTTGTCCTTCCTTAGACGGGGCTGCGCCCCGAACCCTACGCGGCCGCTCCGTGGGGACCCCGAATGCCCCACGCCGCGGCCGCGGGGCGCGCATTACCGCGCGCCCTGGGTACGCCTTCCTTCAGTCGGGCTCGACCGCGACCGTCTCCTCGTCGAACGCCGACCGATCTTCTCGCAGCCGCCAGGACGTAAGCGCGCGCGGCGTGGCCTGCTCCACGGCCACGATGACGTAGGCGAACGCTGGCCACGCGTGGTCGAGGTCATACCGCGACGGCCGCGCAGGGCTGTCGGGGTGTGAATGGTAGAACCCGAGCAGCTCGGCATCGAGCGCCGTCGCTCGCCGCTCCGCCGCGAGGTAATCGACCGGCCGGACCAGAAACCGCCGGCGTGGCCCCTCGTCGGTGCTATTGGGCAACGCGAGCGCCTCAGTCACCACGCGGTCGCGTCCGATCAGCGCGCCGCAACACTCGTGCGGGTATGCCTCTTGGCCATGCCGCCGGATTCGGTTGTCGGCATCGGCTCGGATCACGAGCGGCTGGAGCCCCATGACCAGCCGTCCTAGTCCGACTCAGTGACGAAGCCTTTGTCGCGCCACGCCAGCGTTCCGCCGTCGACGCTCCGCACGTTGCGATAGCCGAGCGATTTCAGAAACAACAGCCCGGACAACGACGCGTTCCCACGCTGGCAGATACTGAGAATCGGCGCGTCGAGGTCGCGGGGCAGCATGTTGAGCGCCTCGCTACTCTCACCCAGCTCCGCGAGCGGCATGTTGATGGCGCCCGGCACGTGCGCCTCGTCATATTGATCGGTCGGGCGCACATCCAGCACGAACGGCTTGTCGCGCTGCCACTGCTCGTGCGCGTCCTCGACACCCACCGTCAGTTCCTCGTTTCCGCGGACGTTCTCTCGCATCCGCTCGAGCAACGGGTCTCGACCGGCCCCGGTCGACGCGCCGGGCGCCACCATCCCCGGAAGATGCTTGACGAACGACGAGGCGTACTTGAAGGCGTTATCCGGAAAGATCACCACCAGCAGGTTGCCCGGCTCGTCGGGCACCAGTTCAAGCGCTCCCGCCAGCGCCATGGCGGAACTCGGCCCCGCCGTGATGCTCTCTTCCCGATTGAGCCGCAGGCATAGTTGATACGCGGTCTCGTCATTGACCTCGACGACCTGGTCGTACCCGTCTGGACGAAACAATTGCGTCTGCTGGAGCTGCCGCAGGCTGCGCACGCCGGGAATGTCGTGCCCATCTTGCGGGTGCACCCCCAGCACCTGCACGTCTGACCGCTGTTCCTTCAGAAACCGGCCGGTGCCGGTAATGGTGCCGCAGGTGCCGAGCCCGGCGGCGAAATGAGTGACCTTCCCTTCGGTCTGGCGCCAGATCTCGGGGCCGGTCGTTTTGTAGTGCGCGTCAGGATTCGCCTCGTTCACATACTGGTTCAGCATGTGGAAGCCGGGCTGCGAGCCAAGGTCCATCGCTTTTGCGATCGCCCCTTCCGGGGCACCCGGCGCCGGGCAGAGCGTGTCCTGAAGCTCGATGACCTCGGCGCCAAAGAACCGCAGCATGGTGCGCTTCTCCAGCGGGATGGCGCTCGACAATGGCGTCGTGAGGGAATAGCCCCTGGCGTTGGCCATCATGGTGAGCGCCATGCCGGTATTCCCGGAGGTGGGCTCGACCAGCTTCTGGTTCGGCCCCACAGTGTGCCTCGCCTCGCCGTCTTCGAGGAGGTTCGCCGCGACGCGGTCCTTCACCGCACCGAACGGGTTATACCACTCGAGTTTGGCGTAGACCTGCGTATGCTGAAACGGGATCACTCGATTCAGCCGCACCAGTGGGGTCGGATTCTCGACGTCGCACAGGAGACCGAGAATCGAATCGTAGACGCGTCGCGCGTGATCGTGCATTACGTGGTCACAATCTTCGTATGAACTGGTGTCCAGCCTTAGGTCGCTGCGGAACACTGGAACCGCCTATTTTATGCTGCCGTCGGGCCGGCTTCAAGGTGAGGACCAGGATTCGCCGTCGCCGCCCCACCGGTTACACTGTGAGACGCGTCGCCGTCGCGCTCAGATCCCGTCACTGCCGTGACGCCCCACCGCCGAGGTAAACCAACACTGTGGACATGGTCTCGCTGCTCGTTGGAGTCGCCCTTGGTGTGGCCGTAGGCGGTCTCGCCGGCTGGGGGCTTGGGCGACTGGGCGAGGGTGCGGCCGCTCCCCGGGCGGACGCGGCGGCCGCGCGCGCGCGCGCCGACGAAATCGCCAAGCGGGTCACGCAGCTCGACGCCGCGCTCGAGACGCGAGAGCGGGAGCTCGCCGAGGCCCGCGCGCACGCTGGCCAACAGGCCGAATGGTTGGTCCGGGCGACCGCGGAGCTGGACGGCGAGCGCCGCGCCGGAACCGACCGGATGCGACTCCTCGAACAGGCGGAGCACACGTTGCGGGAGGCGTTCGCATCGGTGTCGGCCGATGCCTTGCGGGCCAACAACCAATCGTTCCTCCAGCTCGCGAAGGCGTCGCTCAGCGAATTCCAGAAACAGGCCGTGGTGGATCTCGACCATCGTCAGCGCTCGATCGATGGGCTGGTCAAACCGCTCCAGGACACGCTGGGTCAGGTGAATGCCAAGCTGCTGGAAGTCGAGAAGGAGCGCGCGAGTTCGAACGCGCAGATGCGCGAACAGCTCCAGACCCTGGCCACGGCCACGACGCACCTCGAGCGGGCGTTGCAGACCCCCCACGTGCGCGGTGGGTGGGGCGAGGTGCAGTTACGACGGGTCGTCGAACTGGCCGGCATGCTCGACCACTGCGACTTCTCCGAGAAAACCTCGGTCCAGACCGCCGACGGCAAGTTGGTGCCCGACATGGTGGTGCAGCTGCCTGGCGGTCGACGCATCGTGGTGGACGCCAAGGTGCCCTACGTCGCGTATCGGGAGGCGGCCGAGGCTGAGCAGGATGACGTGCGGGCCGCCAAGCTGCGCGAACACGCCGGCCAAGTACGGGCCCACATGGTGCAGCTCGGCAGCCGCGCGTACTGGACCCAGTTCCAGCCGGCGCCGGAGTTCGTCTTCATGTTCTTGCCAGGCGAGGGCTATTTCAGCGCGGCGCTGCAACATGACCCGGGACTGATCGAGTTCGGTGTCGGCCAGCGGGTGATTCCGGCGAGTCCGCTGACGCTGATTGCGCTGCTCCGAGCGGTCGCGTATGGCTGGCAGCAGGACAGTATCGCGCGAAACGCCGAAACCGTCAGCACGCTGGGGCGGGAACTCTACGAGCGGATTTACCGGTTGGCCGGACATCTCGACGAACTCGGTCGGGGGGTGACGCGCACGGTCGACGCCTACAACAAGACCGTGGGGACCATCGAATCCAGGGTGCTGGTGACCGCGCGCCGGTTCAAGGAGCTCGGTGTCAGCGCCGCCGATCCGATTCCGGAGACCACGCTCGTCGAGCGGAGACCGCGCCCATTGCAAGCGCCGGAGATGGCCGATTTGTTCGGCGACATGGACGCACCGCGGACGTGGGACGACCCGGACGAGGACTGAGCGGCTCACCGACCGCGCCTTCCACACCATGCCGATCGAACGGTTCGAGCTCGAGCGCTGGCAGTCCATCCACGAACACGCCGTCGGCATCAACATGCAGATTCCGGGGTTGGCGCGAGCATTCGGCGCCGACGTTCGCGCAGTTTGGTTGCGCGAGGAGTCAACCCGCTGGACCCTCGACCTCGATGCCGTCAGCGCGGCGGTCACCGACCGCACCAAACTCATCGTGGTCTGCAACCCGAACAACCCGACCGGTGGCCGCCTGACCGAGGCGGAGGTGACCGGTGTGTGCGACATTGCCGCCCGGTGCGGGTGCTGGATACTGGCGGCCGAGATCTATCGTGGCGCGGAACTGGATGGACGAGACACCCCGTCGGTGTGGGGCCGACATGATCGGGTGCTCATCACTGCGGGTCTCTCGAAGGTCTACGGACTCCCGGGGCTGCGCATCGGCTGGATCGCGGGGCCGGCCGACATCATCGACAACCTGTGGGGCCGGCGGAACTACACGTCGATTGCACCGGGTGCGATCAGCGACCGGCTAGCCCGGGCGGCGCTTGAACCGTCGCGGCGGGACAGCCTGCTGCGGCGCACGCGCAAGATCCTCAGACAGAATCAGGAGACCGTCGCCACCTGGGCATCCACGCAACCCGGGGTGCACCAGATTCCGCCGGAAGCCGGCGGCGTCACCCTGGTACGCTATTCGGGGTCCCGGGGCTCGGCCGCGCTGGCCGAAACGCTTCGAGCGGAGCACGACCTGCTCGTCGTACCGGGCACCCACTTCGACCTGGACTATTATCTGCGCCTGAGCATCGGCGGTGAACCGGCACCGCTGAGCGAAGGCCTCGAACGACTCGGGCGGGCGCTTGCGTCCCAATCCTGACCTCAGAAACGCCGCAGACGACCGACCCGCAGACGGAGCACAAAGCGATGACCGATAGCAGTCCCACATCCACCACCGCCGCGACCAACGGCCCTCTCTCCGGGCTCACGGTGCTTGATCTGACGCGCGTGCTGTCGGGCCCGTATTGCACGATGATGCTGGCCGATATGGGCGCCCGGGTCATCAAGGTGGAGCAACCGGGCAAGGGCGACGACACCCGCGGGTGGGGGCCACCGTTCCAGAACGGCGAAAGCTCCTACTTTCTCAGCGTCAACCGCAACAAGGAAAGCCTGACGCTCAACTTCAAGCAACCCGAGGGTCGCCGGGTGCTCGACAAGCTCATCGCCGGTGCCGACGTGCTGGTCGAGAATTTTCGTCCGGGCACGCTCGAGCGACAGGGACTCGGGTACGACGCCGTGTCGGCGCTCCACCCGCGGCTCGTGTATTGCTCAATTTCAGGCTTCGGTCAGACCGGTCCTCGCCGTTCCGAGCCAGGCTACGACGCGGTGATGCAGGGCGAGGGCGGACTGATGAGCATCACCGGCCCCGGGGGCGGCACGCCGTATCGTCTCGGCGTCGCCATCGCTGACATCGTGTCGGGGATGTTCGCCGCCTACGGGGTCGCCATGGGACTTCTGGCCCGCGAACGCATGGGCCACGGCCAGTACATCGATGTGGGGATGCTCGACTCGGTCGCCGCCCTGCTCACCTATCAGGCCGGCATCTGCTTCGCGACCGGCCAGGCGCCACCCCGACTGGGCAACCAGCACCCCACCATCGTCCCGTATGAGACGTTCACCGCCTCAGACGGCGACATCGTGGTCGCGTGTGGGAACGACGGATTGTTCGTCAAGTTCTGCGCGGTGATTGAGGCGCCGGCCCTCGCCGAGGACAGCCGGTTCACCACGAACAAGGGACGGGTCGAGAATCAAGACGCGTTGCGCCCCGTACTGGCGGAACGGCTGCGCACCCGCCCCAGGGCAGCGTGGCTCGACGCGTTGAAGACCGCCGGCGTCCCCTGCGGGGCGGTGCGAGACCTGGCCGAGGTGCTCGCGGACCCGCAACTCATCGAACGGATGATGGTACTCCCCATGTCCCACCCGACCGCGGGCGAGATCAGCGTGCTGGGGGTGCCGGTCAAGCTGGCCGGCACTCCCGGTAGCGTGCGGATGCCGCCGCCGGTTCTGAGTCAGCACACCCACACGATACTCGGAGAGTTGGGATACGACGCGGCCGCTATCGCCGGGCTGGAACAGGCACGGGTGATCTAATGGGGTGTCAACAACACGCGTGTCGTGGGGCCCAATTGAGCGGGTGGCGTCTCGCAATGCTCGTCGGCATGGTGGCGCTTCCCGGCCTGGCCGGCGCGCAGCAGGTGATCGGTGTCACTGTGGGGCAGTTCGCCGTTGCCTCTGAGAGCAGCCGGTCCCCCGGGGACGTGCTCAGGGCGAACAGGAGTTTCCAGACGTTCGACATCGGTGACTTCGACAACGTCATCGTGGGTGGGGACTGGATGCTCGCCCTCGGAACGTACATCGAGGCCGGGGCCGGCTTCGAGTTCTATCAGAAGCGCGTGTCAGGCACGGAGCCGGTTCGCGAGGTCACCACAGGAAACAACCTGGCGCTGGACATGACCGTCCGCACCATCTCCGTGCCGATTACCGCCCGCGTCTTTCCATTGACCCGAAACGCGCGCATACAGCCGTACGTCGGTGGAGGCGCCACTATCCACTTCTGGCGCTACACGGAGGAACGCGTCCTCAGCATCGGGAGTTTCTCAAGCCAGTCCAGCGTCATTGACCAAGGCATCACCCTGGGACCGGTCGTCTTCGGCGGTGCGCGAGTGCCGGTCGGTCGCGTCAGCGTCGGCGGCGAAGTACGCTATCGGCGCAAGGCAACCCGACTCAGCGGACCGGTCTTCGCGGGAACGACACTGGATTTGGGCGGGGTGAGCACGGTGGCCACGGTCCAGTTCCATCTCCCGTAGCCGCCAACGCCGCCAGTGACACATCCGGGCGATGCGTCGGCCCAGGCTGCTGAAAAACGCCTAGCGCTCGACGAACACCGGGAGAGCTCCGATCAAGAACTCGAGCACGTCCTCATCGGTGAGCTGGTCAATCTCGACCCCTGGACGCAGTGGCCGTTCGGCGGTGGACACACGCGTCCCGCGCATGTGGCTCACCGCGGTCATGATGGTCACCGGGTCCTGGGTGGTATCGACGGCCAAGTCGATAAAGTCTTCGTGACGGGACTCCGAGACGAGCCGCACCGCCCCGGCCGGCGTCGATAGCCGAAAGAGAAATCCTTCCGATTTGAGCACGGACGCGAACTGACGCACGACCGTGGCGGCGGTCGATTCGAGGAACGCTCGGGCCTGTGCTCCATCGCGTTCGGCTCGCGCTCGACGATCCGCGGCGTCCAACCGAGCCTGTTCGATGCCGGCACGCACCCGCCGACTCACGTCGGACATCTCAGACATCGTTCGGGGCCTGGCGCGACTCGGAGCCCGCCTCGTAAACCCTGACGAGCTCCACGAGCTTGTACCCGCGGGTCTGATACGGCGGCACAATCCGCTCCGTTCGTAAATATTGCAGCATCCCGTCGTCGGCGTAATCGGGCGGTCCGACCCCGTCCCTCTCGCACAACACGCGCTCGAGACCGGTCACGGTCATCACGGATTCGGTCACCGTCCTGGTGACCGGAATCATCCCCAGCATTTTGGCACGTACCTGTCGTTCGCGGGTACCGAACTGGAGGAACAGTTCGTTGCTGATGAAGTTGTACTCGACATCCGATCGGGACGACGCCGCATCCTCGACACGGAGCCCAGACACCTGCTCCACGGTGCCCAGCACATCGATCAACGTCTGGGTGAAGGTCCCCTCGCCAGACCAGTTGGTCGTATCAAGTTCCATCACACGGGGTGACCGAAGAATGGTGGACAGGGGTGAACGGTCGGGTCAGTCGCCGTCCACCACCTCAATGATCCCGCGCATCATCTTACCGTGAGGCGTACAGGTGTAGACCTGACGACCGGGACGCGCGGGGGCGCGCACCAGCACCGTCGTCGACGCCTCCGTCTCGAGATAGCGAGTTTCGAGGCCCCAGGCCTCCACGGCGAGATTGTGTCGAAAACCGGGGTCCCGGTTGAGGACGGTGAATCGGACCTCTTCGCCGGCTCGGAGCTGAATCGTGGGATTCGGCTCTGTCCCATCCTCAAGGTAGAAGGCCATGTTCCGGGTGACGAGCGTGATCTCCCTGACCGCCCCGCGGGTGCTGGCGGTCAACGGCAACAGCAGGACCACGCAGAGCAATCCGACCGCCGCGACGAGCACCGCCGCACCCGCGCCACGAGTCCCGTGCCACGCGCCAACCCGTTCAGTGTCTACCATGTCTCTACCCTCACCCCGCCCGGTTCTAACCGACAATGAGCCCGGTCACGTACATCACCGCCACCCCGGCGAAGAGACCGCTGGCCACCGACGGAGTCGTCACATACCTGGCGAGCGACCGGTCGCCCACCATCTGGCGGGACAGCTGGACGATCACCTGGGCGATGGCGCCCGCTCCCAGGGCCAGACAGAGCACCGACCAGATCGGGGAATAGACGAGCCCACCGATCCAGGCGCCGACGATGGTCGGCCCGCCACCCAGCGCGCCAAGACGGACGAGCTGAGAGAGCCGGACCCGCTCGTGCGCCAGCGGCGCGACAATCGCCAACCCCTCGGTGGTGTTGTGCAGCGTGAAACCCACGATCAACACGGTGCCCAGCGCCGCCTCGCCAAGCGAGAACGCGGCGCCAATCGCCAACCCTTCACCGAAGTTATGCAGGCCGATGCCGGTGGCCACCATCAGGGCCAGGATCCACCCGCGGCCTGCCGTCTCACCGGTCCGTGCCCGCCGACCGCGCAACCACGCGCCCACCATTTCGAGACCGACGAACGCGGCGAGCGCGCCGAACACGAACAGCGCCACACCCTGGAACGACCCGGGCGCGAGCGCGGCCGCCTCCAGCCCGTCCTGACCCGCTTCGATGAGCAGGAACAGCAGCAGGCCGACCGTCAGCGCAAGCAGGAAGTCGAGACCGGTTCGGCCCGTTCGCGAGACCAATGGCAACCAGAGCAGGCCGATGGCGACCGGGATGACCCCCACGTACAGCCCGATCAGCGCGAAGATGCCGAGCGACCGCGCATCCGCCCGCGGCGATTCCACGGCGACAGCGACCTCGTGATCGACAGTGACCCCGGTCGCGGTCACGACCCGCACGACGTGTGTGTCGCCCTCCACCCAGGGATAAGGAATCGTCAGGGTCGTGCGCCCCAGATGCGCCAGCGTCGTGCCGGGCTCGGCGGAGAATGCCCAATACGCATCGTCCACCTGCACCTGTGCGATGGTCACGGGGTCGGGCCCGTCATTGAACACGGTGGCAAGAATGCCGTCCGGTTCCAGCTCGACCCGCTGGAACGCCAGGTTCTCGACCGGTGGATAGCCCTCGCCTCGGAGGGCGTCGGCCAGTCCAGACCACAGCAGCAGGCTCAGCAGCCCGCCGAGCAGGACCAGCGGAAGCGCGGCGAGCGCCCAGAGCAAGGGGCCCCGCACCGGACGACCGGCGGCACTGGCGGCGCCACGCACCTCAGGCGGCACGACGCGCCTCCGCCCGAAACAGCCCCATCCAGCCAAGCTCCGCGAATTCGCTCTGGTGGGCGTGGAACATGAACTCACCGGGATAGCGGAACGTGGTCTCCAGAATCGCCCGCTCTCCCTGACACAGCATGATGGTGTCGGTGGACTCGGAGGACGTCATCGAGGTTCCGGTTCGAAACACGTCGAAGAACATCCCGTGCAGGTGCAGGCTGTTGACAAGGTCAAACTCGGTCAGGTTGACCACATACATGCGAACCAGCTGGCCGACCTCGACACGAATCGGTTCCTGCATGTAGAAACTGGCCACCGTGTTGGCGGCGTACACCTCGTTCTCGGCGTCGAAATTGGTGTCGAACGCGTTGAGCACCATCACCAACTCGTCGGCCGGCGGCCGCGGTGACGCGACCGGGGGATCGATGATGAATGCGCCGTACAACCCTTTGTGCACGTGCCGCTTCAGCGGATTCGCGTGGCAGTGATACAAGTGCACGCCGAACGGGTCCGCATGGAACTCATAGAGAAAACTCTCTCCGGGCAGCACTTGATGCGCCGGCAGCGATCCATCCATCTCCGGTGCATGCCAGCCATGAAAATGCAGGGTGTGCGGGTGGGACCCCTGGTTGACGAAGTTGATCCGGAGATGGTCACCGGCGGTGGCCCTGAGGGTCGGGCCGGGCACCTGACCGTTGTAGGTCCACGCCGGAAAGAACAGGCCTGGCGCAATCTCGATGTCACGATCAATCGCGACTAGCTCGTACTCGCGCAGGGTGGTGCCGTCAGCACGGGGCGTTTCGCGGTAGAATCGCGCCCGCTCGTCAACCGGGAGATCCGAGAAGTTCCAGGAGCGCAAGAACCGGGTCGGGTCGAACGTATCGGTGGACACGCGGCCGACCGGACCCATGGCGCTGCCGCGGTGATCCGGCGCGGAAACCGCCCGTGGAGTCGCTTGACCACCCGCCGCGCCGTGCGCCACGGCGGCGACACCGCCGGTCAGCGAGCCCAGCCCAGCCAGACGCAGCCAGGCGCGGCGGGACCATGGCCTGGTTTGGGCAGCTCGACGATTTCGGGTTTGAGTCATTGACAGTTCTGTTTTGACAACTCAAAATATAGAACTGTCGAGCTAGAAAAGTCAATCGAATCCACGGGCAGCCCATGCTCCCATCCAGCACCGTCGAGAACTACTTGAAGGCCCTCTATCAGGCCGAGTCTTCCCTGGAGGACAAGGCGCTGGTGCCGATGGGGCAGCTCGCGACCGCCGTCGGGGTGGCCCCCGGCACGGCGACCACGATGGTCAAGGCGCTCGCCGAGTCGGGACTTGTCGATTACGAGCCCTACGTCGGGGTTCGGCTGTCATCGGCCGGCACCAAGCTGGCGGCGTTGGTCCTCCGGCGTCACCGTCTCATCGAACAATTCCTGGTCGAGGTGATGGGGATGAGCTGGGCCGAGGTTCACGAGGATGCGGAGCAGCTCGAGCACGTGGTGTCCGACCGCCTGGTCGAGCGGATGGACGCCATGCTCGGACATCCGTCAGTCGATCCACACGGCGACCCGATTCCGACCGCCGACGGCAACATCGCCGCACCCGACTACCATTCCCTCTTGACCTGCCCGCTGCACACCGCGGTCAGGGTGACGCGGGTCACGGATCAGGACGCCAGCTTCCTCAGGTTTCTGGAAAAGCAGCATCTGAAGCCGGGCCACTCGCTCGAAGTGGAGGTGCGAGATTCGGCGGCGGACAGCGTGCAACTGCGGACCGGCGCCGGACTCCGGATCACCATCGGCACGCAGGCCGCCTCAAAAGTCCTGATTGAGGTGTCGTAGGGGCAGCCTAGTCCTCTGGGCGGGAATAGGTCGCAGACGACGAGGGGGTCTCCCACACCGTCACGCGTGACAGGGGAAGCCCAGCCGCCTCGGTCTGCTCGAAGATGAGCCGGGCGATACACTCGACGGTTGGATTGTCGTCAACGAGATACACCGGTTCTCCCGCAGCCCTGAGCGGTGCCACCAGCGGGTCGTCGCGACGCAGGATCATCCGATGGTCCAGTTCCCGGTCGACCCAGCCCTTCACCACGCGCTTGATCTCGACGAAGTCACAGACCATGGCGCGTCCATCGAGCGTCGTGGAGCGCACCTCCACCTCAACAACCGCGTTATGCCCGTGGAGATGCTTGCACGCTCCGTCGTAGTCGAGCAGGCGATGTCCGTAACAGAACTCGATGCACTTCGTCACCGAGTAGGCCCGACCGGATCGCTGAGAACTGTCTGACACTTGGGCAGATCGTAGTC
>CALBET010000565.1 GCA_937888665.1 uncultured Acidobacteriota bacterium | reverse complement strand
GGTCCACGATCGTGTCGATGGAGAATTCTCGCAGTTCTCCGGTGGTCAGGTCGCGCAGGCCGACCGTTTTCGGGCTGTCCATCGTTAAGAAGCCGGACACCACTTCTCCGCTTTCGGTAAGGATGGTCATCGCCTCGTAGCCCTCCTTGATCTGGCGCTGAGGCCATACCACGGACTCGATGATCAACTCGAGGGAGAGCCCTGCGCCCACCGCGCCAAGCTTCGGTCCCTTGTGAAACGAGGCCGGCGCCTGCCCGGACCCGCCCACCATGTGGCAAGCCGTACAGCTGGCCAGGGACGACAGAAAGATCTGCGACCCGGCCAAGGAATTACCCGTGGCCCGGACCTCCAGGGCCAAATCGCGCACGAATTCCTCGCTGAAGGGAGCCTCGCGGCCTATGTCAATTCCCATCGCCTCCGCAAGGGAATCGATCAGGGCGTCGTCGTCGTGGCCGGAGGCGCTGAGCCAGCGGCTGATCAGCTTCGCGTCGTCGGCTGCGACTCCCTGCAAATCTAGTGCACGAGCCAGAGCCGCAGCTCCCTCGTGCCGCCGAAGGATGACATCCAGGATCGGGCCGAAGGCCTCACCGTTGACGTTGGATATCAGGCCCAGACCGTCCGTCGCTGCTGCGGGGAGATCTAGGCGGCTGACGGCTTGCAGCGCCGGGAGATAGATCATTGGACCGTGCTCCGCATCAATCAGGGGGCGGAGATCAGGAAGCGCAGAAGCGGGTGCAAGCTCGGCCAGGGACAGGATCGCCGCGGCACGCACTTCGGCCTGCTCTCGCTCGTGCACCGCGAGCTCCTGGATACTCGTGACGAGGGATACTTGCTGCCAGAGTCCCGCGAGCCTCGCGGCCGCGAAGCGTGTGGCGGAGTCGGTGCTACCGAGGAGGCCGGTGAGTTGGGTGTGGACCTCCCCCGTGGGGCGTACACGACGACGCTCAACGATCGCTGGCAACACCCGCAAGAGCCGGGGTTCATCAATCGCATGATCGAACACGGTTCGCAGGTCGTCTGGTGTGCCGACCCTCGCCAGCAGGTCGAGCGCCTGAACGCGGCCGTCAGCAGATGTGGTCTCCGACGTCAACAGGGCGCGCAGCTGCGCCGCCACGTCCGCGCCACCAAAGGCTCGCAGGACGTACAACAGATTCTCGGGCCTCGCAAACTGCAACTCGCCCTTCTCCAAGGCAGGCCGCCAGTAAGGCGCCAGAGCGTGCGAGGTCTGGGTGAGCGCGTGTTCGAGGAAGCGGTCCAGCGGATGATCGGAGGCCTGGGCCGCGACGAACATGGAGCGCGGCTCTCGGACGTCGCTGCAGGCCACGACAGCTTCGAGCCGTACCCGTGGGTGTCGGTCGTTCACGCACTCGGCGAGCAGATCGAGGGGATCGGCCAGGCGATCATGCCAGCGGCCGACGACCCGCGTGGCGTAGGCTCGGGCGTGGTGATCTTCCGCGCGGAGAAGCCGCTTCAGCAGGGGTTCGTTGACAACCTCGTGCGACTCGAAGACTCCCAGAGCTTCGTAGAGATTGTGTTCCAGCTCCGGGCTCTTTGGATCCAGGCTCCCGACCCAGGCCGTGATCGCCGAGAGGGCCTCGGCTTTCGGCAGGTCCGCTAGCCTCCGCTTGGCCTGTAGGCGAACGTATCGCCAGTCCGATGCGAGCGCCTCGCACAGGGCGGCGGCCGTCATCTGATCCAGCGCCGGAGCTTGGGCGAGGGGGCGTCCGCTCGCGACCAGGCGCCAGATGCGGCCGTGGGTCTTATCGCGATCGGGGTGCCGGAAGGACGCCTGGTAGTGGCCGATGATGGGGTTGAACCAGTCAGCGATGTAGATTGCTCCGTCGGGTCCGATGCGAATGTCGACCGGGCGAAATGCATTATGCGACGAGCTCAAGAGCGATGGCCTGTTCTCCATGCGGTGCCCTGACCGGTCCTCTTTCCAGCTGAGGCGATTGATGTCTCGTGCGAAGTAGCCGGCGATGAGCATGTCACCCTGGATGTCGTCGGCCAGATGTGGCGAATCGGCCAGTTCGACGATCATGGACTTCATGCGCGTCTCCCCGATCATCATCTCGCGGCCCCAGTAGCTGGCGACGCGCTCCGTGCTCACCATCCCGGGCAAGAGCTCCACTATTCCAGGGCCGTTGCTCTTGATGAACGGCTCACCCCAATCGGCGAAGACGATCCCCCAGGGATTTCCACCGCCACCCGTGCGTCGAAAACCCTGTAGATCGAGGCGCCTCGGACGCAGACGCCATGAGCCGTGTTCGTCGAGGCGCCTGATCCCCCAGGGTGTCTCGACCCGTGAGAAGGTGTGCAGCCCCTGACAGAAGAACAGCTCACCTCCCGGACTCCAGGTGAACGAGTTGATGTTCTGGTGAGTGTCGCCTGTGCCGAACCCCGTCAAGACGACGTGCCTCTTGTCCGCGCGGCCATCGCCGTCGGTGTCCGTCAGGTGTAGCAGGTCGCTCCCCTGTCCGACATATGCGCCTCCGTGTCCGAGGGCGAAACCGGTCGGCATGTCCAGTCCGTCGGCGAAGACGATCGTCTCATCGGCGCGACCATCTGCGTCGGTGTCCGTGAGGATCAGCAACTTGTCGTTCGCCACTTCGGTCGGCAGCGGATGGGGATAGATCCAGGTGCAGAGCACCCACAGTCTCCCGGCCGGGTCCCAGGCCATGCACACCGGGTTGGAGACGCCGTTGGTCTCGTCGGCGAACAGGGAAATCTCGTAACCGGGGGCGAGGGTGAAGGATTTCAACTCGGCCTCGACGGAGTCATCCGCTTCAGAGCCCGAGACGGTCAGCGGGTTCTGCGCGGTCACCGGGGAGGCCCCGCTCGCGCCGAGCAGCACAACGCATCCCAGCATGGTGCGCATCCTCTTCGACTGTCTTGCAGGGTTCGTCATGATCTGTGCGTTAGCGCGTCCTCGCGAGGTTTTCCACCAGCTCATGGATCTCCGTCTCGGCCTGTTCGATGTGCCCGAGGAGTGCCTGGACCTCCACGGGGAACCAACGGCTGGCGCCGTTCGTGTGATCGCGGCTGCTGGGTTGGGTTTGTCGGTTGCCGTACAAAAAGGCCCAGTTGGCGGGGCGCCAGTGACGGAGCCAGAGGCCGTTCTTCCTTGCGATGGACTTCCGCAGGGCTTCGAACGACGCAGGGTCGAGGGTTGCATCGGACTTCTGCCAGCGTACGGGCGCGATCTTTTCCGCGACGCCGAGTTGTTCGACGATCACCCGCGCGGCGAGCCACTGGCCGGCGGGGGTCAGGTGCAATCCGTTCCGGGTGAGGTAGCCACTCCCTCCTCGGGATCTCATGGCCTCGAAGAGGTCTACCACCGGAAGGCCTCGCTCGCGGCCGATGCGCTTCATTGCCTCCACGTAGGCAGCCAGCGACTCGTTGCGCTCTTCGAGCTCTAGTCCCAGGCCCAGGGGGTCTTCGATGGGAACCGGAGTGATCAGGACGATACGCCCCGTATAGGCTGCGATCTGCTCGACACACTCACCGTATGCAGCGGCGAATTGGTCGAGTTGGCCGAGACCATCGAGCGCTTCGGCCTGGCCCATCCACAGGAATACGATGTCGGCGGTGGTTCTCGCGCGCCCGTCGCCCTCTCCGTAATCCGGAACGTTCTGCGCGTGGAAGTTCCGGGGGCGCTGCTGTCGATAGACCGTGTCTGCCTGCCAGGCCATGTTGCGCAGGCGTAGGCGCTGTCCTGGATGTGCAGCCGTCAGGAGCGTCTCGAGATATCCGGACCGACTGCAACTCAGCGCGTTCGTTCCGCCCAGGAGCACGATCGTCTGGTCGCCGTCAATGGCGAATCCGTCCGTGAAGCCTGGCACCGGCCGGAACGGGCGCTCCAGCGCGCGAACCAGCGGCGGCAACTCCGGGAAGGCAATGGCCCTCTCCGCGGGCGACGGGTTCTCGAGGGCTCCAAGGCCGAGCGACTTCAGTTCAACCCCGGACCGGAAGCGCCACTCGCCGGCAAGGGACAGGTTCGTGCCGCTGCCCGTCAACCTCATCTGTGCCGGGCTCCCGGCGAAGCCGCCGGAAAAGCCGTGGTCGATCGCGCGTACTGCGATGACGTTTCGACCGGCCTCTACCAGCTCGCCAGGGATCGCATACCTACGGGGCTTGGCCCAGAATCCAGGTCGCTCGATTCCGCCGACCTGTACGCCGTTGAACCAGGCCATGTCCATGTCGTCGATGGGGCCCAGTTCGAGAACGAGGTCGTGGCCGGCCAGCGAGGCGGGGAGATCCATCGACTTGCGATACCAGACCGTGCCGTCGAAGTCAGGCAGCCCTCTCTGTTCCCAGTGACCCGGAAGGACCATGGTGCTCCACTGCCCATCGTCATGATCCGCTGCGGACCAGGGCTGGGATTCCGTTCGCGAGAGCCCGGGGTCGCTCAGGTCGAGTTTCTCACGCCAGGCAATGACCTGTGGCGTCCAGCCCGGTCTGGGCGTCTGGCCGGCCAAGGCTTGCGGTAGGACCGGCAAGGCGGCAAGGAGCTCTTGCGCGCTCGTGGAAGTCATCCTTGGTTCGGGGTCATTGACCAGATCGACGATCCGGTAGCGCACGGTTTGGGGAGGTCCGCTGTGGATCTGGAAGGCGATTTTCCCGGACAGCTCACCGTCGGGATCCTCAATGGCGACGCACAGGGTTCCGTTCACCGCAGTCCAGATTCTGTGACCGATGGCGAGGATCTCGTAGCGATTCCATCCACCCTCATTCACGATCCCGTTGGCGCGGTCGTTCCAGTCGAGCTTGCCGCGACCATGTTCGTGGTAGAGCTTGCCCCACAGGCCCTCACCCACGTCGGCCTGATAGCCTGCCGCCTGGCCGTTGGTGCCGGTTTTCCTCGAGCGAAACTGGATGCCAGCGTTGGCATTGCCAGGTGTGAGCTTCACGTCCACCGCCAAAAAGAAATCACTTACCTCTCCTTCCCACCAGAGGAACTCGTTGCTGGGAACTGCTATGTCCGAATGCCCGACGATCGCGCTGTCCTTCACCGACCAGTAACCCATCCGGTCCGCCGACCAGCCTCGAAGATCCTCGCCGCTGAAGAAGGGGCGGCCTTCCTGGGCTGCGGCCACTGAGCTGGCGGCGAGTAAAGCGAGCCCGAGCCGGGCCGCAGGTCGGATGAAGTTCACGAGAGTGGGTGTCATGGCTGAGGTAATAGAAACTAGCACGGCTCAAACGTGAAGAACAGGTGCGAGGCCAGCAGACTGAGGGATAGGGCTAGGGAGGGGGCCTGGTAGATGGGTGTAGCATCCTCGCCAGAAAGCGGGATAGAGAGGGCGCGCTCCCGTTAGGCCTAGGCACGCGCTCCCAATGGCCGAGGCTGCTGGTCAGGGGGTAGGGCAAGTCGCCTATAGGGCACACAGAGAGTTAGCTCGTTCCCAACCTTGTGGACAATGGCAGTGCAGCGTTAGGGAGCGTATTCTTTCTGCACCATGCCTTTCCGTTTCATCTGGCGTAACCTCAA
>CALBET010000564.1 GCA_937888665.1 uncultured Acidobacteriota bacterium | reverse complement strand
GCCGAAGCTCTTGACCGCCACCGAGACGAGCGGCAGCGGCACCAGCGCCGCCAGCGTCAGCACCGGATCAATCGACAGCATGAGGGCCACCGACACCACGAACACCATGCCGGTATTGCCCACGTACATGACGGCCGGCCCCACCATCATCCGGACCGCGTTGAGATCGTTGGTCGCCCGCGACATCAGGTCGCCGGTGCGGTTCGCGTGGAAGTATGCCAGGGGCAACCGCTGCACATGTCCGAAGAAGACATTGCGCAGGTCGTACTCGATCGCGCGGGAGACGCCGACGATGATGCGACGCATCAGAAAGCGAAAGACCCCACCGACCAGGGCCAGTCCGAGCAACGCGCCGGCGTACAGCCCCAACTTGGTCCGTGTGACGTCCGCGGTCAAGTCGTCGATGGCGTATCGCAGCACCCACGGTCCCAACAGCGAAAGCGACGTCGCCAGCACCAGGCAGACGAACCCCGCGCCGAACTGGCCACGATACCGGAGGACGTGCGGACGCAGCCGCGCAAAGGGTGACATCAAGCGTGGAGGACCGAGCAGAGGACCAACCCGACCAGCACTCAGAGTAACAGTTTCGAGGTCTCGGTTACGAGGGCGTGGCCACTACAGTGGACGGGCGTCCCGGTCGATACTCGGAGAGGGATCCTGCGATAGCTGGCTGCGCAAGGGGACACCGCATTGACCGAGGTCGACGATTCGGCCGAGACCTGGTACGACCTATGCTTATCCGAGCCCTAGCGGCCCGTGGTGAAAGCCCCGCTGCATTCGAACGGCGCTGCATCGCGCCTGAACTGCGTTGCTCGTCGGTCACAAATGCCCAATTTGCTCCCTCATCGCGCCTTGTCAGGCCCGCGCATCTCCGTTCTCGATGCAACGCGGGGTTTCACCACGGGCTGCTAGACGTCCACTTGAGAATTTCCAGACCATGACCTGTTTGCGTCGATTCGTCGTCACGGCCACCGGGGTGGCCGCGCTGTTCACCCTCGCCGCCCCCGCGGCCGCCCAGCTGTTCACGCCGTCGTCTGACCTGCCGGTGGGCGAAAACTACCGTATCGAAGTGTTCGGCGGCATGTGGACCCCGTCGCCCGACATGACCGTGTCGAGCGATGCATTCGGCATCGCCGGCACTGACATCGACTTCACGCGCGACCTGGGCATCGACACGAAACGGTTCGGTGAGCTACGGATCCGGCTGCGGCCGGCCCGCAAGCACCGCTTCCGCATCGACTACATCCCGATCAAGTTCAACGCGCAGAACACGATCGAGCGACGCATCGTGTTCCGCGGCATCGCGTACGACATCGGGCTGCCCGTCACCTCGGCGCTCACGTGGGACGCGTGGAGACTGGGCT
>CALBET010000563.1 GCA_937888665.1 uncultured Acidobacteriota bacterium | reverse complement strand
ACGGACCATGAGCAAGGCGCTCAAACAGCGCGGCTTCCGTTTCGTCGGTCCCACCATCTGTTACGCCTTTATGCAGGCGACCGGCATGGTGAACGACCACCTGGTCGGGTGCTTTCGTTATAACGACGTTAGATAGAGACTCGCTCCCCATGGGCTGGTTCCAGGACTAGCAGGTCGTTGACCGTCTTGACCGGGTTGAACGTCTCGGGCGGTACCTCGATAAACAGGCTGAGCCAGCGGGCCATGCCGCCGTTCCACAGTCCAGCGTGCTCCAGCGCCTTCACCGGACGGCCCTCGTATGACTTTTCCGAAATAAAGACGCGGTCGGTATCCGCAAAGCGTCGCAGGTCAAAGGGCTCATCGCGCCAGTTCCGGAGCCCACAGACCAGGTCCACGGGGTTGAAGTGTGTGGCGGCGGCAAGAATTGCCATCTGCGCGGGTGCACCCGCGTCGACCTGGGCGGTTTCCACGATCTGCACGTCGCGCTCCCCGCCCGGGCCTCTGACCCAGAACGGGCCACCGCCGGGCTGCCCATGATTCGGCACCATCCCGCACACGCGGATCGGTCGATCGAGATGTTCGATAGCGAAATCCAGGCGAGCGGCCCGTGACCCACCGACCAGGGGCGGCGGCAGCTCGTGTCCCCAGGTGTCACAGAGGAACGCCAGCGCGTCGTCGACCTCCGCCTCGCCACCACGGCTATGCAGCGCCTGCAAGTGGCGGCGAACCTGCCGTTGGAGAGCGACGAGGCATCCCCCCAGCACGCGCTTCCAGTGCACGGTCGGGCCGTTCAGATGTTCGGGCGCGATGTTGTCGATGTTCTTGACGAACGCCACGTCACCCTCCAGACTATTCAGATTCTCGAGCAGCGCGCCGTGGCCACCGGGACGAAACACGAGTCTTCCCTGCGCGTCGCGCAACGGCGCATTGTCGAGGTCTGCCGCGACGGTGTCGGTGCTCGCCCCCTGGACAGACAGACTGACATCGAACCGGACGCCCAATCTGGCCTCGTGGTCACGCCGTGCGGCCTCCACACCCGCCTCGAACTGCGCGAGATGATCCGCGGAGACGGTCAGGTGGAGGCGACACACGCCCCCCGCGTCCCGGATAAAGGCGGCCGCCTCGATGAGATGCGCCTCGAGCGGTGTCCGGCTCCCATCGCCACAGACATGAAAGTCGAGCAACCCCTTCGGTCGAGCCGCATAGCCAAGACCAACGCTCCCCACCAGATACTCCACCAGAGGGCCATACACGCCGCGATCGGCGAGCGAGGTCGCATCGAGGCCGGCATCCCCCATGGCGGCGGCCAGCGCGGGAAAGAACGCAAAGCGCCGGATGTTGTCGCCGAAGGCCAGCGCCTGACGCGCATCGTCGTCGCCCGCCTCGGCGGCCAGGGCCAGCGCGTCCCGTGTCATCGGGTCCACTCGGCCGCGCGCGCTGATCAGCGCGGTAAACATCCGGCTCGCCGCGCCTGACGCGGGCACGAACTTCGCGCAACGACCCGCCAAGCGGGCCTCCTCGAAGGCCCGACTGAACCGTGCCGCGTCGGCCCCATGGACCTGTGTGATTCCAGCTCCGAGCCGACACGCCGCGTCAAGCGTCACCCAGGCCGGAGGGCACGCAAAGAAACCCAACTGACGCCCAAGTTCGGCCTCACTGATGCCCCGTCGGGCGAGGTCGATCCTGTCAGACTGCCGCACGCGCATCCCCTCCGGGCCCACTCAGGGATAAGTTGCCCACGGCTGGGCGGCGCGGCGCGCGCCCGGCCAAGCACGCGGGGCGAGCACACCGGGGGTCTGCACGGGACACACAACCTGGCGGGTACGATTCGGCGTTGTCCAGAATGGCCAATGTGTCTTCCCTGTGGACTCTCAGTTCGGACTGCCCACCCAGTCTGATCTTACCGCTGATCTTTTCTTCGCCTCGGCTTCATTAAGGGCGAGCCTGCGGACGGCGCTGCGCCCTACCCACCGCGGCCGCCAGGAAACCTAGTACTACTTTGTGAGATCTGCAGTCTCACCGACCGCAGCGCCTCGATGCGTACCGTGGCGCAGGCCTT
>CALBET010000562.1 GCA_937888665.1 uncultured Acidobacteriota bacterium | reverse complement strand
CGGTAGGAGCGAAGGCCGAATCATGCCGCATCGAGCCAGCGGGTGAAAGTCCCATGCGGGGTCGTTGAACGTCCCACCCAGGCTCACTATAGTGCCACGATATGCGTCGTGAACTCAGACTCATCCTCGTCGCATTTTCCGTGCTCTACGCCTGCACCACCGCACCACTCGATACCGGCGAGCCCGTGGTGCTCGACGACGCCTGGTCCGCCGGTGCGGCGACGACGGACGGGGGCCGCGGCGGTCGCATCGGCCCTGGCATTGGCGGCGACGGCACTGGCGGCGACGGCACTGGCGGCGATGGCACCGGCGACGATGGCACTGGCGACGATGGCACTGGCGACGGCGGCGCGCCGGGTCCGCCCGCTAACGATGGCCCGCCCAGCGTCGTTCAACTGGTCGGCGCGGCGACCGCCGCAAACTGCCTCTCGCCAGCCGGCGACGAGGATGTGACACATCTGGTGGATGGCGACCTCGACACCAAGTTCCTCGCCTTCTCGAGCTCGTCGTCGGCGGTGTTCGACGCCGGTGCCCCCTACGTCCTGACGCGCTACGCGTTGATCTCGGCCAACGACGCCCCCGAGCGGGACCCGGTTCGCTGGCTGCTGCAGGGCTCGAACGACGCGCAGGCGTGGCACGTTGTCGACATCCAGGTCGACCAGCGCTTCATGAGTCGGTCCGAGCGACACGCGCACTCCGTCGCCCCCGGCGGCTTCTTTCGCTGGTACCGGCTGCGCATGGAGAACGCCGGTGGCCCCCTGCTCCAGGTCGCCGAGTTCGAACTGTTCGGGACCACGGTCTTCGTCGCGCCGGCCGGCGCGGTCCCGACCGCCCCCAGCTCGTTGCGGGCCGAGCCGGTCTCGCGCACACAGATCGACCTCGATTGGCTCGATGCCAGCGACGACGAGGTCGTGTTCCGCATCGAGCGGGCCGACGACGGCACGCGCTTTGCGGTCGTCGGTCAGGTTCCCGCCGGCGTCAATCGGTTCCGGGTCGCCGGCCTCGAACCCGGCGGTAGGGCCTCCTACCGGGTGGTCGCCGAGAACGCCGCCGGCGCGTCGCCGCCATCGGAGCCGCTGGTGGCCACGCCCCTGCCGGCGCTGGTGGGCCGCCCAGGCGGCGGTGGTCTGACATACAGCGACGCCGGCTACACGCTCAGGATCGTCGACGACGCGCCCGGGGTCACACCACCCCACGTGATCGCGGCCATGGTCGAGGAGTTCTTCTTGACCTACCCGCGTATGGTGGCCCAGTACAACCCGGCGGCGCCGCGCGCGGTCACCGTGCAGTTCGATCCGAGCTACGGCGGCGTCGCCGAGGCCGCCGGCGATCACATCCGGATCTCGTCCTCATACGCGGCCGACCATCCCGACGATATCGATGTCATCGTGCACGAGTGCTTCCACCTCGTTCAGGCCTACCGCTTCGACAACGTGCCCGGCTGGGCGGTCGAGGGCCTCGCCGACTACGTGCGATGGGAATACGGGACGCGAAACGCGGGGGCCTGCTGGACAATGCAGCGCTACGAGCCCGGACAGAGCTATACCGATGCCTACGGGGTGACAGCGCGCTTCTTCTTGTGGTTGGTCACCGAGGAAGCGCCCGATATCATGCGCGACCTCGACGCGACGCTACGCCAGGGCAGCTACGACGACGGGTTCTGGATCGCGCAGACGGGCAGGACCGTTGACCAGCTCTGGGCCGACTACGTCGGCGCGCCCGCTCACGAACCGGTCAGCTACGAGTGAGCACCGCGCCGAACGGTCGCCAGCGCGATGTCATTCGTCTGGGAGACGCGCACATTGCGCCGAGCCTGCCCCGACGCGCCAGGTCTCCGGTCATGGCCGCACTCGCCCCACGTCCCCGCGTCCAGGGCCGAGCCGTGCGGCGGCTGCTCCTCGGCGCGCTGTTGGTGGCAATGCCCAGCGGGGCCATGTCTCATGGCTCGCGGCCGCGGGTCACGACCATCCTGTTTCCCAAGCCACTCGACGGCG
>CALBET010000561.1 GCA_937888665.1 uncultured Acidobacteriota bacterium | reverse complement strand
CTCGAAATCGCTGACGTGGTCCTGGGGTTCCGGCATGGAGACTACGTGTAGCTGAGCTTCACCGCGTCGCGCACCTGCTTCATGGTCTCCCGCGCGATCACGCGAGCGCGACTCGACCCGTCCATCAGAATCTCTTTGATCCGCGCCGGCTTCGACAGCACCTCGGCCCGGCGCTCCCGCAGCGGGTCGAGCGCGGCATTGATGGCTGCCACGAGCGTCCGCTTGACCTCGACATCGCCCACCGTGCCAGCGCGATAGCGCGCCTTCAGGTCGTCGACCTGCGCCACGTCCGGATTGAATGCATCGTGATACACGAAGACCGGATTGCCCTCGACCGTACCGGGAATGTCGGCCCGGACCCGCTTCGGGTCCGTGTACATGCGCATGACTTTCTTCTTGACCGCCTCGGCATCGTCCGACAAATCGATGGTGTTGCCGTAGCTCTTGCTCATTTTCCGGTTGTCGAGTCCCGGCAACCGGGGAAAGTGCGTGAGCAGCGGCTGCGGTTCCGGAAAGATCTCGCCGTAGAACTTGTGGAAGCGACGCACCACCTCGCGATTCAACTCCAGATGCGCCACCTGGTCCTCGCCGACCGGCACGTAGTTCGCCTTGTAGATCAGCACGTCGGCGCCTTGCAGCAGCGGGTAGCCCAGAAACCCCAGCGCCGAGAGGTCCTTCTCTTTCAGTTGCTCGATCTGCTCCTTGTAGGTGGGAACCCGCTCGAGCCACGGAATCGGCACCACCATGGACAACAGCAGATACAGCTCGGCGTGCTCCGGCACGAGCGACTGCACGAACAGGGTGCTCTGCTCGGGGTCGACCCCGGCGGCAATCCAGTCGGCCACGTTGTCGTACGCATACGACGTCAAGTCGCCCGTGTCGGCGTACTCGCTGGTCAGCGCGTGCCAGTCGGCCACGAAATACAGGCAGTCGTAGGTGGCCTGCAGTTCGACCCAGTTGCTCAGGGCGCCTACCAGATGACCAATATGCAGCTTGCCGGTCGGACGCATGCCGGACACAACGCGTGGCTTCACGGTTGCAACCATCCCATCAGATTGGCCAGCGCGGAGAGCGGCGGATTGATGAGTCGATACAGCCACCCCGTGTACATGAGCACGATCAAGATGACAAACCCGAAGGGTCGCACCACGCGATCATAGCCGGCAGCCAGTGCCTCGGGCAGCAGGCCGGCCAGCACGTTGCCGCCATCCAGCGGCGGGATCGGCACCATGTTGAACACGGCAAGCAGCAGATTGAGGTACACGAACAGCTCCACCGCGCCCGGCATTCCCGGCGCTTCGCCAAAGCCGCTAGGCAGCAGCCCCAGCCCCAGCAGGACGGACGCGCTGGCGGCCAGGACGATATTGCTGGCCGGGCCCGCCGCCGCAATCACCAGAAAGTCGCGCCGGCCGTTCTTCAGGTTGGCGGTACTCACAGGGACCGGTTTGGCCCAACCGAAGATGAATCCGGGGCTCACGACCGACATCATCAGGGGCAGCAGGAACGAACCGACCGGGTCGAGGTGCACCAGCGGGTTCAACGACACCCGGCCGAGCCGTCTGGCCGTGGGGTCCCCTAACCAGTCCGCGGTCGCGGCGTGCGCCAGTTCGTGAACGGTCAAGGAGACCAACAGAATGGAGAGGATGATGACGAGCTGACCGATATCAGGCAAGAGAACAGGATATGGCGTGCTGGCGGATCAGGGCAAGTCGGCGCCGCGGCCCTGGCGCTCGGCGAAGTGCGCGAGGACCGCATCAGCCACCTTCGCGCCGAGCACCGGGACCAGCTCTTCGCGGGTGGCGCGCCGGATGCTCGCGACACTGCCGAACCGGGTCAGCAGGACTCGACGCCGCCGCGCGCCGACCCCCGGAATGCCATCCAGTTCCGACCGGAAATCTCGATTGGTGCGCGCCGTCCGATGATAGGTCACCGCGAACCGGTGCGCCTCGTCCCGTATCCGCTGCAGCAGCAGAAGCGCAGGACTGTTCGTGTCGAAGATGAGCGGCTCGGCCGCATCCCGCGTGAAGACCAGCTCTTCCTTCTTCGCCAGGCCGACCGCGACCAGATTCGACTGCCCGAGCGTCGTGAACGCCTCGTAGGCGGCTGAGAGTTGCCCCTTCCCTCCATCAATGACCACCAGGTCTGGCGGTGGCCCGCCCTCGTCAAGCAGACGCCGGTACCGCCGCGCCACCACCTCCCGCATCGCCGCAAAGTCGTCCAGCAGCCTCTGCGTGTCGCCCGTCCCCGTCACGACGGCGCCCGCGCCAGGACTGCCCTCGGGGGCGGCTCGTCGAGATGGCCGACCGGCACGCGGGCGAGGCGTCTCCGCAAGGGTCGTCCGGTCCGCACCCCAGTCGCCGCCGCGCATCCGAAATTTTCGATAGGCCTTTCGCGCCATCCGCCCGTCTTCGCACACCACCATCGACCCAACCGTCTCGCTTCCCTGAATGGTCGAGATGTCGAAACACTCGATGCGACGCGGGACCCCGGCCAACCCGAGTGCGTCCCGCAACTCGTCGAGCGCCGCGGCATTCGCCATCGCCTCGTCGCTGTACCGGGAGCGGTACGCCAACGCCGCGTTGCGGGTCGCCAGATCCAGCAACCCGCGCTTGTCGCCCCGTTTCGGGACCAACAAACGCACCTTGCGGCCGGCCCGCTCGCCCAACCAGTGCTCGATCTCCTCACGGTCCTCGACCGCGACC
>CALBET010000560.1 GCA_937888665.1 uncultured Acidobacteriota bacterium | reverse complement strand
CTTGCCGATGCAGGGCAACGTGATCAGCCTCGTCGAGGCGAACGGTGACTGCTTTAGCCATGACACCAGCATAGCCATTCCGCGATGCGAAACGATGCGTTTCGCATCATTTCGCGCAGATTGGCTTTCGGTTTGTCTTGAATCTAAAGAAGTCAGAAACCCCAACGCGGCACACTCCCCGGCCTATCGGCCCAGGTTGTGTGCCTTCGGGAGCGTCTCGTTTCTCGTTTCACACCGAGTGTCCCGAATCTCCGACGTCGGTGGGCAATGAGATAGGCGCTGCGGGATGGTCACATTCCCGTCGCGTGCGAACGGCGGCAGCAGTGGAGGGAAGAAATGACACGAACTTGAGCTTGAGATAGAACTCAGAGTAGTTGTTGCCGCCGTCGCTGGAGGATGACTGACCGCCGGCCGGGCAACTGGCCCGGTTCGTCGCTGAGCTGGTTGATGAGTGCCTGGACCTCGAGGATGTTTGGGCCGCGCACTGATGACTGACCGGCTCGAATCTCGTGGAAACACATGGCAATTGGTGAGGGAAATACATGGCAACTGGTGAGATAGCGATCGCGGCGACTCCGGCGGAGATTATGGATGTGCTGGCAGATGTGCCAGGCATGCTCGAATGGGCGCCTGCCCAGTCGGTCACCGTCCTAGAACACGACTCCGCTGGGCGTCCCACGCGCGCACGCTGGCGGGAAAACCACGGACCGCTGCGCGACGAGTTCGTCTTGCAGTACGACTGGGACGGCGCGGGGGTGAGCTGGCGGCTGATCGAGGGCCGGATCCTCAAGAAAGAGGACGGGCGCTACACGGTACGGGCCGGGCCCGCAGGTGGGACCGAGGTCACTTACAGCCTTGAACTCGGGATCGGTGTATGGGTCTTGCCGTCCATCCGATCTTGGCTGGAGTTGAAGATCGTCACCGGGACGCTGGCGTCACTGAAGGGCCGGCTGGAAGGGGCTCGGCAGGCGTGAGCTTGCCCGTTTTGTGCGAACAGCGGTGAGGCCGCGTCGGCGGCGGGTGCGGATGAGGGCACCTCGGTAAACAGTTACTCAGCGTGCTCGCGGATCTGGACAATCCAGTACAGTCCCTGCGCAGTCGTCAGGATCCATCCCCGCAGAGGATCACAGATTTCCGGGCGGGTGAACTGTACCGGTCATTCCGTTGGTAGCGATCGCCAATCTGGTCCATTCTTGGTCTGTGGCCGCCGGGGTGAGGAATGCGCGGCCGAAGCGAGTGCACCCGGTCGACGAGGTGCTACCGATCCCCAAGCTGGCGACTTACGGGTTCCAGCACGTGGTCGCGTTCTACGCCGGTGCCGTACTGGTGCCCATCCTGATCGCCAGCGCAATCGACCTACCGCACGAAGACCTGATCAAGCTGATCACCGCCGATCTGTTCACCTGCGGTATCGCCTCAATTATCCAAGCGGTCGGCGTGTGGAAAATCGGCGTACGACTACCGCTGCTGCAGGGGGTGACCTTCACCGGCGTCGCCCCTATCATCGCGATCGGGCTGGCACACGGCGGCGGCGCTCAGAGCCTGCTCTACGTCTACGGCGCTGTCATCGTGGCCGGCGTCTTCACGTTCGCGATCGCACCGTTCTTCGTCAAACTGCTGCGGTTCTGCCCACCGGTGGTCACCGGCACGCTCATCACGATCATCGGACTGTCCCTGCTACCGGTGGGGGCCGGAGAAGCTGTGACCAATCCCCACACCGGGGAAAGCGACCCGACTAACATCCGGTGGCTGCTGTACGCCCTAGGCACCATTGTGGTCATCGTCGCCATCCAACGACTTTTCCGCGGGTTTATCGCCACCATCGCGGTGCTGCTCGGCCTGGCCATCGGTTGCGCGGTCGCTTACGCCCTGGGCGACATGGACTTCCAGAGGGTCGGGCAGGCCAATGCAGTGGGTTTCACTGAGCCGTTCCTATTCGGGCTGCCTAAGTTCGACGTGGCGGCCTGCGCCACGATGATCATCATCTTGCTGATCACCGCGGTGGAGTCCACCGGTTCCACGATGGCCACCGGCGAGATCGTCGGCAAACGGATCAAAGCTTCCGACATCGCCAAGGTGCTGCGCGCCGACGGCCTATCCACTGTGATCGGCGGCATCTTCAACTCGTTCCCGTACACCGCGTTCTCGGAAAACGTCGGGCTGGTGCGGCTCACCGGCGTGAAGAGCCGCTGGGTAGTCGCCACCGCGGGTGTCATCATGATCATCCTGGGTTTCCTGCCAAAAGTGGCCGCGGCAGTGGCGTCGATCCCCAACCCGGTGCTCGGAGGTGCCGCTCTTACCCTGTTCGCGACGGTGGCAGCCGTCGGTATCCAAACGCTGGGCAAGGTGGACTTCACCGACCATCGCAACCTGATCATCGTGACCACCAGCCTGGCGCTGGCGCTGTGGGTGACCATCGACCCAGAGATCGCCAAGGCGATGCCGCCGGGCATCGACTTGCTCTTCGGCAACGGCATCACCACCGGCGCAATCGCCGCGATCCTGCTCAACATCGCATTCTTCCACCTCGGCGCGCGGGGACCACGAGTGGCCGGCGGGGGTGCGATCACCCTCGACGAGGTCAACGCGATGACCGCACATCAGTTCGCCGAAGTGTTCGGCCACACCGTTCAAGAAGTGCCGTGGGCGATTGAGCGTGCATTCGAGCAGCGGCCGTTCGCCGACACCACAGCCCTGCGAGAGGCCTTTCAGGTCGCGGTGCTTAGCGGATCACCCGAACAGCAGCTTGAGCTGATCCGAGCCTTCCCGGACCTCGGCGCCCAGGACGAAACAGTCAATCCCCTTGCCGTCGACCAGGTGGCGTTGGCCGACCTCATCGAGGACGACCACGAGATAGTGAAACTGGCCAGCGCCTACCGCGAACGCTTCGGATTCCCACTGGTGATCTGCGTCAGCGACACCGCACGGTTCGAGCAGCTGCTGCGCAACGGCCTGTCGCGAATGGACCACTCGCCGGCCACAGAGAAGGCGTTCGCGCTTATCGAGATCACCAAGATCGCCAACTTCCGGTTCTCGAACCTCGTGGCCGACGCGAACCCAAGCACTGCCGCTCAATTCTCCCGGCTCAACGAACTGCCATAGTTGAAGCCCTGTGCGCCTGACGACGCATGTGTGTTCGCTTACGGGCTTTCGATTTGGCCGGCGCCCCCGCCGCGCACGGCGGTGGCCTCCGCTGCGCTCCGGGACCAATGGGCTCGCTAAATCTCCCAAGACGCTACCTCAGCGCGAAGCACCGGCCGGGTTCGGATCATCTTGAATTCCAGTCGTTCGCAGCGTGGGAGCGGGGACCGCTCGATGGCCACCCATCGGCCCAGCAGAGCTTCCCCGACCCCGATCTCCCGCACGACCTCCACAATCGTGCGCCCGGTGTCAATCACCAGACGCGCAGCCTCCGCACGGTACTTCGGGGTATAACTCTTTCTTTTCGCACCCATGAGTGCATCCTCTCCCGCCGGGGGCATCGCCCAGCTGGTCAGGATGTCCACGAAACGGGGGGAACCTCACGTCACCGCCGCGGCCAGCGCCTTCAGCGTCTGGCCCACAGTCATTGCCGGCGTCGAACGTGGACTCCAACGCGACGACGCCCTCGCCGACCGCTACCGAACCTGGCTCAACGCGG
>CALBET010000559.1 GCA_937888665.1 uncultured Acidobacteriota bacterium | reverse complement strand
ACCTTTGAGGGCGAGTTGATGGGCGACCTGTACAAACAAGGTCGCGAGATCGCCATGTTCCTGCCCGGCGATCCCCAGGGCTTCATTGCCAACGCCCCGTTCGTGTGGGGGCCGCAACCGTATAAGGGACACGTCTTTTTCACCGATTGGAACACCGGCTTGTGGGCGGTGAAACTCAACCCGCGGTCCGGCCCCAGCCGCGTCATCGGCGAACCGCAATAGCGGCTGGGTCACCAATGGTCGTGGGTCTCCCCCGCGCGCTCGCCCGTCGCCGCGGGGCATCAGACCCGCCCTGGCCGCGGTCCGTCGGTGCGGGGGTCGCGGTCGCGCTCCTCTGCGCGTGCGCCGTGGCCACCGCCGCCGAGACTCCCGCCCCCCCCGCACGCACCTACTACGTGTACGCCGCCGCCGAGTCAGACGACGAGGTCGCGATTGTCCGCTACGGTCCGAACGGCCTGGAGGTGGTAGACACCATTACGGTCGGGAGCTTTCCGGCCGAGGTGGAAGGTCCGCACGGCCTCACCGTCGACCCTGACGGGCGCTATTGGTATGTGTCGATCTCGCACGGGTTTCCGTACGGCAGCGTGCACAAGTACGAGACGGAGACGAACGCGTGGGTCGGTGACGTGGTCCTCGGGTTGTTCCCAGCCACGCTCGATGTGTCGCAGACCACGGGACTGCTCTATGCCGTGAATTTCAATCTGCACGGGCCGCTCGAGCCCAGCAGTATCTCGGTGGTCGAAGTCGAGACGATGATCGAGGTCGCCCGCGTCGAGACCGGCATCCGCCCGCACGGGGGGCGGTTGAGTCCGGACGGGTCGTCGTTCTATTCGGTCAACATGATGGATTTCGAACTGGTCGAACTGAATGCGTTTTCCTTTGCACTCACGCGCACGCTCTCGCTGGGCCCTGGGGTCATGCCGACCTGGGTGACCAGACCCACCCCAGACGGCACGGTCTACGTGACCGGGAACAACGTGGCCAAAATCTTCGAGGTCGATCTCGCCTCGTGGGCTGTGCGCCGCACCTTCGAGACCGGCGCCGGTCCGTATAACCTCGACATTACATCGGATGGGACGATGCTGGTCGCCACCTACAAGGGGGGGGACGCGGTCGGTTTCTGGGATCTGCGGAGCGGGACAGAGACGGCGCGCACCGCCACGAGTCGCACGATTCCCCACGGTGTCACGGTCACGCCCGACGGCGAATATGCGTTCGTGACACTCGAGGGCGTGGGCGCGGACCCCGGCACCGTCGAGGTCTATCACGTGGCGACTGGCGCCCGGGTCGGCGCGGTCGACATTGGCAAGCAGGCCGGCGGGATTGCGTTCTGGAAAATGGAAGACTCGAGAGCCCCGGGAGACGCAGCCCAGGCGCGCGACAATGCGCGCCCCGCGGCTACGGAGTGGGGCACTCGGGGTCCCCGCGGAGTGGCCGCGTGGGGTTCGGGGCGGAGCCCCGTCTCAGTACCAGTCAAGCAGGCCGGCGGGATCGCGTTCTGGAAAATGGAAGACTCGAGAGCCCCGGGAGACGCAGCCCAGGCGCGCG
>CALBET010000558.1 GCA_937888665.1 uncultured Acidobacteriota bacterium | reverse complement strand
ACGAATACGCGGCGACGACGCGCTTCGAGAAACCGATCGTGCCCGGCATGTGGACGGCCGGCTTGATCTCGGCCGTGCTCGGCACGAAGCTTCCCGGTCCCGGGTCCATCTACGTCTCCCAGCAGATCACCTTCACACGACCGGTCTACTTCGGCGACACCATCACCGCCCGCGCCGAGGTCGTCGAGCGGCTGGTCGAGCGTAGGCGGGTGCGCCTGTCGACGGTCTGTTTCAATCAGCGTGGCGAAGAAGTGCTGGTCGGGGAGGCCCTGCTCTCACCCCCGAAGACGGTGGTCGCGTACACCGAACGAAAACTGGGGTCCGCCGCCGTCACGCAGCTGGCGGTCCAGCCCTGGGTCTGGACCGCGCAGGCCGCCGGGGCCTGGGCGCGGATGAACACCTCGCTGCTCGCGGCGTGGCAGACCACGCCGCGCCGACGCCCTCAACGGTAGCGGTCTCGCGGATTGGCTCCGCGTGCGGTTCCCCTCCCACGGTGAAGCCGCCGGCACCATCGGTCGCCCTGGTCCTGTAGACTGACGGAGGAGCGCTCGCTGCAGCTCCTGCCCTGGGTCGGCTGACGCCGCACGGCCGGCGAACCAGCACCACCTCCTCACGCTCACCGGTCTCGGCCCCACTGGCACGCGTGGGACGCAGGCGCACACGGTATATGGAACGCGATGACGGATACGACACGAGACGTCCCGCAGATGGACGAGAACGAGATTCACGACTGGCTCGAGTCGCTCGACGCGGTGATCGACCAGCATGGATTGACCGCGACCGGTCGCCTGCTGCAGGAGCTGACGCGACGCGCCGAGCATGCCGGGGTCCAGTTGCCGTTCACGGCCAATACGCCCTACCTGAATACGATCCAACCTGAAGAAGACCCCCCCTATCCTGGCGACCGCGACCTGGAGCAGCGCCTCAAGAGCCTGATTCGATGGAACGCGCTCGCCATGGTGGTCCGCGCCAACCGGCACGCCGATGGCATTGGCGGGCACATTTCCACCTTCGCCTCGGCGGCCACGCTCTACGAGGTGGGATTCAACCACTTCTTCCGAGCGCCGAGCGACGACCACCCGGGCGATCTCGTCTACTACCAGGGCCACGCGTCACCAGGAATCTACGCCCGCGCGCATCTGGAGGGCCGGCTCACCGGCGAGCATCTCGAGAACTTCCGGCGCGAACTCAAAAAGGGACCAGGCCTGTCCTCGTATCCGCATCCCTGGCTGATGCCAGACTTCTGGGAATTCCCGACCGTCTCCATGGGGCTCAGCCCCATCATGGCGATCTACCAGGCGCGGTATCAGCGATACCTGGAAGACCGGGGACTCATCCCGCCCAGCGACGCCAAGGTCTGGGCGTTCCTGGGTGACGGCGAAACGGATGAACCGGAGTCCCTGGGCGCGATCACGCTGGCGTCACGGGAGCGACTCGACAATCTCATCTTCGTCGTCAACTGCAACCTCCAACGGCTTGACGGCCCCGTGCGGGGCAATGGACAGATCATCCAGGAGCTGGAAGCGGCATTCCGTGGCGCGGGATGGAACGCCATCAAGGTGGTGTGGGGTCGTGACTGGGACCCGCTCCTGGCCGCCGACGAGGACGGACTGCTGGTCCGGCGGATGAGTGAAACGGTCGATGGGCAATATCAAAAGTACGCGGTCGAATCGGGCGCCTACGTGCGGGACCACTTCTGGGGCAAGCACCAGAAGCTGCGGAACCTGGTGACGCACCTGGGCGACAACGAGCTCAAGAAGCTGCGTCTCGGCGGGCACGACCCGGCCAAGGTGTACTCCGCCTACGCGGCAGCCGTCGCGCATCGCGGTTCTCCCACCGTCATTCTGGCTCGCACGATCAAAGGGTACGGGCTGGGCGAGGGGGGCGAAGGGCGGAACATCACCCATCAGCAGAAGAAGCTCAACGAAGAGGAGCTCCGCGCGTTCCGCGACCGCTTTCACATTCCACTCTCGGACGACGATATCGCCGAGCTGCCGTTCTACGTGCCGGATCGCGACAGCCCGGAGATGGTCTATCTGCGCGAGCGCCGTGCGGCACTTGGCGGATCGGTGCCACAACGGGCTCATCGCGCGACGCCGCTGACATCGGTGCCGGCGGAGCCGTTCACGGAGCTGTATGCCGGCAGCGGGGACCGCGAGATGTCCCTGACGATGGCGTTCGCCCGGCTGCTGAGCCGGCTGCTCCGCGACGAGGCGATCGGCAAGCTGATCGTGCCGATCGTGCCGGACGAAGCGCGGACCTTCGGCATGGAGGCGCTGTTCCGCCAGGTCGGCATCTACGCGCATGCCGGTCAGCACTATGAGCCGGTGGACCATGCGACGCTGTTGTATTACCGTGAAGCGGAGGACGGTCAGATTCTCGAGGAGGGCATCACCGAGGCCGGCTCGATGGCGTCCTTCATCGCCGCCGGCACCGCGTACTCCACGCGCGGCATCAACACCATCCCGTTCTTCATTTTCTATTCGATGTTCGGGTTCCAGCGGGTCGGTGATCTGATCTGGGCTGCCGCCGATTCACGGTGTCGAGGCTTCCTGGTCGGGGGCACGGCGGGCCGCACGACCCTGGCCGGCGAAGGACTGCAGCATCAGGACGGGCAGAGCCATCTATTGGCCTATCCGGTCCCGAATATTCTCGCCTACGATCCAGCGTTCGCCTACGAACTGGCGGTCATCATCGAGGACGGCATCCGGCGGATGTATGTCGACGGCGAAAGCGTCTTCTACTACCTGACGGTCGAAAACGAATCCTATGCGATGCCGCCGATACCGGAGGGGGCTCGCGACGGAATTCTGAAGGGGCTCTACAAGGTCAGCCCTGCCCGTGAGCCGCGGACCCATCAGGCCCAACTTCTCGCGAGCGGCGCCATCCTGCGGGAAGCGTTGGCCGCGCAGGCACTGCTCGAGCGGTACGACGTGGCGGCCGACGTCTGGAGCGTGACGAGCTGGGCACAGCTGTATCGCGATGGGCACGCCTGTGATCGATGGAATATGCTGCACCCCCTGGAGCCGGCACGGGTGCCCTACGTGGCCCAGTGCCTCGGCGCGGCGCCGGGGGCGGTCGTAGCGGCCAGCGACTACCTCAAGGCCCTGCCCGATTCGTTGAGCCAGTGGCTCGATACGCCGCTGGTCTCGCTCGGCACTGACGGATTCGGTCGCAGCGAGACGCGCGAGTCGTTGCGCGAATTCTTCGAAGTGGACGCGCGATTCATCACGGTGGCGACCCTCGGGGCCCTGGCGCGCCAGGGGACCATCGAACCGGCGGTGGCGGCGCAGGCGATCAGCGACCTGGGGATCGACCCGGACAAGGCCGACCCGACCGTGTCGTAGCGCCTACGTCCGCGGGCTGGTTTCCCGGCGAGGCGGTCGTCTGGCCGGCAAACGCGGGTTGGTTTCCCGGCGAGGCGGTCGTCTGGCCAGGCGCGACGAGGGAGCAGCCAGGCGGGCTGTGACCGAGGAAGCAACGCCGCCAGACGGGCGGGTCGCCGGGAAACCGGGGTCCCCGCGGAGCGGCCGCGTGGGGTTCGGGGCGCAGCCCCGTCTAAGGAACGAAGCGGAGAACAACGTGGCAACCGAGGTCAAACTTCCAGAGCTGGGTGAAGGCATCGAACGCGCCGACGTCGTACGCGTGCTGGTCAGCGTCGGCGAGACCGTCGCGGCGGACCAGGCGCTGATCGAGATAGAGACGGACAAGGCGACCGTCGAGGTACCGGCACCGGCCGCCGGCACGATCACGGCGATCGCGGTCAAGGCCGGCACGACGATAGCCGTGGGGGCGGTGATTCTGACGCTCGACTCCACGTCCACCGCACCCGCGGACACCCCAACCACCTCGACCGCGTCTGACGCGCCAACCGCACCGGCCGAGGCCGCCACGTCGGCGGGGGCTCCCCCGGCGCCGTCGCCGGCGCCCGTCCGACCGCCCGTGTCCCCGCGACCCGCGTTGGTATCCCCGCGGACCGGGCCCACAACTGGCCGCCGCGCCCTGGGGTCGCCATCGGTGCGGAAGCTCGCCCGTGAGATCGGCGTCGACATCGACACGGTCGCTGGAACCGGCGCCGCCGGTCGCGTCAGTATCGATGATGTCAAAGCGCACGCCCGCCACGCGCTGAGCCAGCTGGCCACGGGAGGCGCGCCGGCGGCCGCGCCGACCCTGCCCGATTTTTCGCGCTGGGGTCCGGTTGAGCGTGAGCCGATGACCAGGGTGCGCCGCACCGTCGCGCGGCGCATGAGTCAGGCGTGGCAGACAGTCGCCCACGTGACCCAGCACGATCGGGCCGACGTCAGTGAGTTCGAGGCGGTCCGCAAGACGGTCAAGAAGACGTCGCCCGACCTGCCGCTGACGGTCACCGCCTTCGCCGTGGCGGTTGTCGCCGCCGCGCTCAAGGCGTTCCCGAAGTTCAACGCGTCGGTCGACACCGACCGGAACGACATCATCTACAAGCGCTACATCAACATCGGCGTGGCGGTGGACTCTGAACGGGGGCTGCTCGTGCCCGTGATCAAGGATGCCGACCAGAAAAGCCTCGGGGTGCTGTCGACGGAAATCGCCGCACTGGCCGACAAGGTCCGCACGAGAAAGGTGGGGCCCCAGGATCTGGAAGGCGGCACCTTCACCATCACGAACCTCGGCGGTCTGGGTGGCACGTCGTTCACCCCGATCGTCAACTACCCGGAAGTCGCCATCCTAGGACTGTCGCGGACCGCACCCTCGCCGGTCTACGTGAACGATCGGTTCGAGGCACGGCCCATCCTGCCGCTGTCGCTCTCGTACGACCACCGTCTAATCGACGGGGCCGACGGCGTCCGATTTCTGCGCTGGATTGTCACCCGGCTCGAGCACCCGCTGCTCCTGGAATTGTAGCGTCGGGCGTGCCCGGCCCCGACCCTGCCCTGACGCATCGCGCCCGTCCTGCGAACCACGGGCCATACTCATGAGCGGATCTTGCGTCCTGTTCCCGTGATTGGCTGCCTCCGGGCGCCGCGCACGGACGTGTCTGGCGAATCACGGTGACCGAGCGCTGGTGCCCCCACTGGCATGATTGAGCTGCAGCACCTCACGAAGCGGTACGGCGACCAGGTCGCGGTCCACGACCTCTCTCTCGAGGTCGCCGAGGGGGAGTTGCTCGTCCTGCTCGGCGGCTCAGGCTGCGGCAAGACCACGACGCTCAAAATGATCAACCGCCTGATCGAGCCGTCCGCCGGCACGGTGCGGGTCGACGGTGATGACGTGTCGCGGCTCGCCACGCACGAGTTGCGGCGGCGCGTCGGCTACGCGTTTCAACAGGTGGGCTTGTTTCCGCACATGACCGTCGGCGAAAACATCGGGATCACGCCGGTCCTGCTCGGCTGGACCGATGACGCCATCCGACACCGGGTGGACGAGCTGCTGGCGCTGGTCGAGCTGGACCCGGAGACGACACGGGACCGCGACCCGTCTCAGCTGTCAGGCGGCCAGCAGCAGCGCGTGGGCGTGGCACGCGCGCTGGCCGCCAGACCGCGGGTAATGCTGCTGGACGAGCCGTTCGGCGCGCTCGACCCGCTGACACGCGGACGGCTCCAGGACTCGTTCATTCGTATTCGACGCGACCTCGGGGTGACGGCGGTGTTCGTCACCCACGACATGGTGGAAGCGCTCCGTCTGGGCGACCGCATCGCGGTGCTGCACAACGGCCGCCTCGTGCAAGTCGGTACGCCGGGCGCGCTCATGCGCCAACCGGCCGATGACTACGTGCGGCAATTGCTCGACACCCCGCGGAGGGAGGCGCGTCTCGTGGACTCGCTCTTGAGCGACATGGCGGGACGTGATTCAGGATGAGTGAACAGCTGGCGCTGCTGCCCGGCTATCTGACCGCGCATCTACAGCTCACGCTGCTGGCGCTGTTGTGCAGCGCCGCATTGAGCCTGCCGCTGGGCATCGCCGTCACCCGCGTGCGCTGGCTCGAACAGCCTGTGTTGGGGTTGGCGGGCGTCATCCAGACCGTGCCGAGTCTGGCGCTCCTTGCGGTGATGGTGCCGCTACTGGCGTCGATGCGGCTGCGGAGCATCGGTTTTCTCCCGGCCTTCATCGGGCTCACGCTCTACGCCGTACTGCCGATTCTGCGAAACACCGTCACCGGTATCGCGGGGGTCGACCCCGCCCTTCGGGAGGCGGCGCGGGGTGTCGGCATGACCTCGCGCCAGCAGCTGTGGCGTGTCGAACTGCCGCTCGCCCTCCCGGTCATCGTCGCCGGGCTGCGGACCGCCACCGTGTGGACGGTCGGCCTCGCGACGCTGTCGACCCCGGTGGGCGCCACCAGCCTGGGGAACTACATCTTCAGTGGTCTGCAGACCCGAAACCACGCCGCGGTGCTGGTCGGCTGCGTGGCCTCCGCCGGGCTGGCAATGGTACTCGACGGGCTGGTTCGGACGGCGGAGGTGGGCTTGCTCACCCGGCGGCGGCGCCTGGTGGGGGCCGCGGCCACCCTCACCGTGGGACTGTACCTGTATGCGGCGGTGACGCTGGCGGCGCCCCTGTTCTCGAACGCGGCTCGCCCTGTCATGATCGGGGCCAAAGGATTCACCGAGCAGTACATCTTGGCCTCGGTGCTGGAGCAGTGGATCGGGCGTGAAACCGGTCGAGCCGCCGCCCAGATGCAATCGCTCGGCTCAACCGTGGCCTTCGACGCGCTCGCGGCTGGAGATATCGACATCTACGTCGACTATTCCGGGACGCTCTGGGCCCATCTGTTGGGACGTGCCACGGTGGGGGGGGACCGCGCGACGGTCCTCGCGGAAGTTGGCACCTTCTTGGCCGACCAGCACGACATCCAGATCGTAGCCACGCTCGGATTCGAGAACGCCTACGCGGTGGCGGCCCGCGCGGCGGACGCAGAGACGATGGGGCTGACCCGGATCAGTGACCTCATCCCGCTCGGGCCGACCCTGTCAATGGGTGGCGACTTCGAGTTCTTTTCCAGACCAGAGTGGGTCTCAATTCGCGACGCGTACGGGCTCGCCCTCTCTGAGCAGCGGACCATGGACGCCGCGCTGATGTATGAGGCGATCGCCGAAGGCGCCGTCGACCTGATCAGCGCCTACACGACCGACGGTCGCATTTCGGCCTACGATCTCAGGGTGCTGGAGGACGACCGCGGCGCCATCCCGCCCTATGACGCGGTCGTCCTGGTCAGCGGGAGGCTGATGCGAGAGTGGCCGGATGTGGTGGCGGCCCTCCGTCGACTGGACGGCGCGATCGACCTGGAATCGATGCGCGCGATGAATTTGCGTGTCGATGTAGAGGGGATCGACCCGAGCACCGTCGCGGCCGCGTTCATCGCCACCCTCGGACCCTGATCGACAGAGACGTGCCATGCTGACCGGCAGCGAACGATGACACACTCGGTGTGATCAGCGTCTCTGACCGCAGCGCCGACAGGAGGAGGAAGACGTAGACATGGGCATTCTCGACATGCTGGGCGTGGGCACGGCGCCATCGCCGTCCGCGCACGAGGGCGACACCGACACCGTGAAACGCATCGTTGCCGAACTCGAAGCCCTGGAACCGAGTCGGGCGCGGTTCCTGGCAGCCTTCGCGTATGTGTTGAGTCGGGTCGCGAACGCCGACTCGACCATCTGCGTCAATGAGACGGAAGCCATGCAGGAGATCGTCCAGAAACTGGGCCACCTGTCTGACGTCCAGGCCCTGCTCGTCGTCGAGATCGCCAAGAGCCAGGCTCGATTGCTCGGAGGCACGGAAAACTACCTGGTGACTCGTGAATTTCGGGACGTCGCGACCGATGCGCAGCGTCTCGAGTTGCTCGATTGTGTGTTCGCGGTGGCGGCCGCCGACGGTGCCATCACCACCAGCGAAGAGTCGCAAACGGGCCAGATCGCCAAGGAACTCGGGTTCACGCACCCGGAGTATGCGGCCGCGCTTGCGAGTCACGCGGAGCATCGGACGGTGCTCCGGTCGCTGCGGGCGAAGCGGGAGACATAGGCGCTGCGGCGGCGCCCGGATTCGCGTCGAGCATCACGGCCACCCACCGCAGGTCTTCGGTGTTCTCGAGCGCGATCTTCACCACCATCGTCAGCGGGACCGACAGCAGCATGCCCATCGGCCCCCAGACCCACCCCCAGAAGACCAAGGACAGGAAGATCACCAGCGTCGACAGGCCGAGGCGCCGCCCCAGCAGCATGGGCTCGACCAGGTTGCCGAACACCACGTTGATCACGACGTAGCCGACGGCGACCGCGATCGCACGTCCTGGTCCGAACTGCAGTGCAGCCAGCATCACCGGACCGATGGCCGCGAAGATCGACCCCAGATTCGGGATGTAGTTGAACACGAATGCGAGGAGTCCCCACAGCAGGGGAAAGTCCAGTCCGAGCGCCCAGACCCAGGTCCCGGCCAGCAGCCCGGTCGACAGGCTGACGGCCGTCTTGATCGCCAGATACTTCTGAATCTGCTCGGTCATGTGGCCGAACCGCTCCAAACTCCCCTCCCGCTTGCCGAAGGCGGCGTAGAGCTTGTCCCGGAAGCCGGCTGCCTCGAACAGCATGAAAATGACCGCCAGCAACACCAGAAAGGCGTTCGACAGCAACTGGGCCAGCGCGCCCAGCGTCCCACCCAACACGTTGATCAGCGCCTCGGCGTTGACGTAGTCGAGCAGCGAGGACTGGGTCACGGGTAGCCCGAGGCGTTCGGCCCAGCCCACGATGTCGGTCGACATCTCCCGAATGCGTGCCTGGTACTGGGGCGCCACGTTCGCGAACTGGTTCACCGACCGCCCCACGACCACCCCGAGCACGCTGACCACGGCGGCGGCCAGGGCGACGGTGCTGAAAACCGCGAGGGGGGTGGGCAGCTTGCGCCGCTGCAGCCAGACCATGACCGGGAGACTGATGACGGCGAGAAACACCGCCGTGAGAAACGGCAGCACGAGCTGGCTGGCGAACCGCAGGCCGGCGACCACGACGACGAGACTGGCCGCCACGACGAGAAAGCGGGCA
>CALBET010000557.1 GCA_937888665.1 uncultured Acidobacteriota bacterium | reverse complement strand
CAGTTGCCGTAGATGCCGAGGTAGTCGGCCCAGATCACCCGGCCGGAGTTCGACGCCCGGACCGGTGCGTTGGCGGTGGATGCCAGATCGAACCCGAGATGGATCTGCTGGTCCACCTCTTCCCCGTCGTGGATGTAGGTCCGATGGTCAGCAAACCCCGATTCGACTTGTGAATTACCCAGTTGCCGGAATGGCCCGTCCCACAGCGGCCGTGGCGCCGTCTCGGCCGCGAGCGCCAGAATGCGCTCCCCGTTGATGCGGCGGAGGCCACCATTGATCGCCAGATACTGCTCCAATAGGCCTGCCTCCGGTGGCAAGGGGAGGGTGCTGAACTCTTCCGAGCGAGCGATGATCTCGGGTACCACTTGTTGGAGGAACCGGTCACTCAGCGAAATACGAGACCGCCGGAACTGTCTGGGGAACACCCGATGGTCGAACTCGATCTCCGCTTCGTTGCCGGCCGCGTCGCGCGCGACCACCCGCATCGGTGCGGTCAACTCCTGGTCATGCAGCAATGCGAACAGCGCGACTCGCGTCGCGTCGTCGGCGTCCTCGACCCCGGCGGCGGCCGCCGGATAGCCAGGGAAGAACCGCTCACCGACCCGCACCCCGGATTCGGCGTCCGGGGGGGTGACCCGGTAGACGATCAGTTCGGCGCCACCGAGATTCACATAGTGGAACGAGGAGGCCACGCTGAGCCGCGGCGGGTCGAACCGCGCCTCGACATCGACGCGTGCGACCGCCTCCTTTTCACGGAGCCCATACAGCACGGATCGAGTGGCCCGCACGACAATCGTCGCGGGACCCGCGGTCAAATCCGGGTGTGTCTCGCGCGTGATCTCCCGCGAAATCCTGATTCGTGTTTCCGTCTCCTGCGTCAACTGTCCATCGCCCGGCGTGGTCAGCGAGAACAGCGGCCAGCTCGATCCGTTCTGCTCGATAACGGCGTCGACGCCGATCAACTCGCCGTCCGTCGGGTCGACCGATGCCTCGAACCTGGCGTTGCGGCCGAACAGGCCGGTCGGTTGGTGGATTTCGATCGTGGGGCCCGGGGCCCGGCCGGCCCCGATGAACATGCCGGCGCCGAGGGCGATCGCGGCAAGTACGACAACGACGGCGGAGACGAGTCGAATCACTCGGCTATTCTACAAGAACACGGGGTTTGACCGGTCCGAGGGACCGCTGATAATATACGGATCTGCTGTCCCGGGCCTTCCGGGGATCGGCGTCAGTGGCGGTATCGTCTAGGGGTTAGGATACATGGTTCTCATCCATGCGACCGGGGTTCGATTCCCCGTACCGCTACCAACATCACGTCCAGCCTGAGCCCGGTCAGGCTCGAAGGATGTTGTTGCCGGTTGTCGCTCGTGACCGAACCCTTCCGGGCCTTCACGTCGCGCGAACCTGTTCGTGCGGCAGGTCAGCCGACGGGCATGCGACCGACGACGAAGAGATGGGCATTCCAGATCGTCGGCCGAAGCCACTGGACGTATCTGAAGCGTCTCGGGAGGTGCTGAATACTCCGCGCTTCGGCGTGAGCCACCTCGAAGCCGTGTCGACCAAGCAGGTCGCATACCTCGACGAGGGTGAACTCACGGTTGTGGCGGCCGTATGCCCCGTGGTCTGAATAGCCTTCCCAGATGCTTTGGCCGAGCGCGAGGAAGTAGAGATTCGTGAGACGCGTGGCGTTTGGCGTTGACACAATGAGGTAGCCGCCTGGCCGCAGGACCCTGGCCATCTCGGCGACTGCGCGGTCCGGACTCACGAGAAGGTGCTCGAGAATCTCACAGAACAGCACGCAATCGAAGCTCTGGTCCGCATAGGGAAACGTGTCCCGCTCGATATTGAAGTGACGAAAGGAAAAATCGACAGGCTGACCGTTCAGCTCTGCACGATGCGCCGACTCGGTCGTATCAAGACCATCGGCACAATAGTTCGCGAGCTCGAGCTCGACGTCCAATCGCCCCTGCATGAGCACGGTCATGATGTACGGGTTGGCGCCGAGTTCGAGCACCCGACGAACTCCCTTCCGCTGCAGGTCGGTGAGCAGGCCCAGGACCACCTGCATCCTCTCCCATCCATCAGACACATAGCGTTCAAGCGCTGCGTGGTCCGGAAACACGCCGTGCAGGCTCAAGACGTGTTCGCGTTCATCGAAGGGGTACCCGATCATCGCCACTGGACGGTCCCCCGCGAACCGAGGATGGCCCGCGACCGCCGACCGAGGGGGTTTGCTGTCATCCTGCGGATCGGGACACCGGTTCGTTCGAGAGGATGCGCCTGGATGCGACAGACGAGCCGGCGTGTTTCCGGGGGAGCATCGGGTTCCCCCCAAGGCTGAGCGCGGCTACCGGTGTCGAAACGCCCAATCATGCCATCCGTGACGCGGCCGACCTCAGATTGGCCAACCTCCGCGAGGCCAAGTTGGGTCTCTCTGTTTTGCGGCCTCCGACTTGACATAGGCGTGGGCCTGGACCCTTGCATTCACGAACGTCCCAGCACGCTGGACCACCGGCCGATCGAGCGCAGCGGTGCAATGCCGCCACTCTCGTTACTTCGAGCTGCTGGGCTCCCTGGATTGGCTGATCGAGACCTACTGCGGCCAACTCGGGAACCCGGTCGAATTCTACAGCTGCTTCATCAGCTACGCGACAGGAAATCTGGACTTCGCAGAGCGGCTTCACGCCGACCTCCAGAACAAAGGCGTGCGGTGCTGGTTCGCTCCTCAGGACATGAAAACCGCAGACCGGATCGGTCACGGAGTGCGCCAGCCACAATCTCCGACACCAGCGCCCCCCCAGGCATTGAGCGCGGCCCGTTTCTCGGCGTCGCAGCTGTGCCGGCCAGAGACCGCGGTCACTCCCGGCTCGGCGTGAGTCAGAATGTTGCTGTCGAGGGGTCGAATATCGGATCTTCTGTTAACCGGGGGTGCGTGGCGCTCTTGCCGCACGTGGCGAGAACTCGCGCCTGAACATCCAGTAACGCCGGATGCGCCGGCCGCCTTTGGCGCGTTCGTACCGCTGCTCGTGCAGCTAGCCGTTCCTACTCGCGGCGGTAGGCGTCCTTCTCCAGGCGTTGGGCAAGGTTCGCACCCCGTTTGTCCCGTCCTTCGGTGCAGAAGTCACGCGCCTCGCCGTAGTGTCGGCGAGCCCCTTCGCGGTCGCCGGCGAGGTCAGCGAGCTTGCCGAGTTCGAGATGGGTCCGTCCCGTGACCCAGAGCCGCGCGTCCAGAACGAGTACGGCCAAGAGGTCGCGGCGCGCCGCCGTGTCACGTTTGAGTTCGAGCCGGGTCTTGCCGCGCACGTAGCGCCACAACGCCTCTTCACCTGGCATCCGCACCCGCTCGTCGGCTTCCAGCATCGAGAACCCCTCGCGGAGTGAACTGGCCGCCAGCGCGGGCCGATCGTCACGGAGCGCCGTCGCGGCTGACTCGAGCCAGACGACTCGATTACGCGGATATCGTCGTTTCAGGTCACGCAGCACATGCTGGGCGGCCTCGTACTCTTTCTCCCGGTTGTACAGGAGTACGAGCCCAAACTCCGCCTCGGTGCGGGTTTCTCCGCCGTAGGCGGCGGCCTCTCGGATCAGACGGAGGCCGTCTTCCTTTCCTCCCCCGAAACCCACCATCCGCGCCATCATGCGGATCGGCAGCGGGAGGGTCGAGACGAGATACCGGTAGGTGCCCACGACCAGCATGGCGTCTTTCCGGGTCGGATCGAGCTGGAGGACCCGTTCGTGCGCGGCGTACGCCGCCCTGGCCGGCTTGAGTGCACCCATGGTCTCACCCTTGACGGTCGCGCGGTAGGACGCGGCCAGCCCCAGCGAGGCGCCAAGCTGGTAGTGGGCGTCCGCGCTGTCCGGGTTCGCCTTCACCATCGATTCCGACAGCGCGGCGGCTCTGGTCGCGTGCTCGTCGAAGGCGGCGGCCAGCTCGGCC
>CALBET010000556.1 GCA_937888665.1 uncultured Acidobacteriota bacterium | reverse complement strand
TCAAGCGGTGGCAATCGTCGTATTCGTAGTATCCCGTATGGCCAGCGGCATCTGTCGCAGAACGCAAATCGCCGCGCTCATCGTAGCTGTAACGTGCGAATGTCACCCACTGCCCAGCGTTGTCATCGAGGACCTCCAGACCGCCGATGCGACCACTGGCATGGGCGCGAATACGTATCTGGCGTCCGACGCTGTCGACCAGAGTGTGCAGTACACCCCGTTCGTATTGAAGGGTGATGCGGCTACCACAGCGATCGGACATCGCTATCAGCCGATGGCGCCCTGGCGGCGCTGCTGTCGTGGCGGCCTGATTGTCGGTCTCGCTGGCGGCCGGCGCGAAGTGGCGAAACGCACCATCGTCGCGGTCGAGCGTGTAGGTATCGCCGCTGCGCGACAGCTCCCACGCCCATGGCCCCAGGATGCGCTCCCCGTCCTTGAGCTTTGGAAACGCAGTGCCGACGCCCTTGTCCGACCAGACGATGATGTCGCCGCGCCGAACCTCGACTTCCCAGCCGAAGCTGTGGGCCCAGCCGAAACCCAAGCCGACGTCACGGTCGGCGACCGCCGCGCTGTAACTGCGCTCGAACAAGAACAACAGTGGCCCCGGCAGCCGGAGATCTTCGCAGGGATGAGTGAACGCCCGCCCGGTGACGACGTCGATGGGGTGCGATGCGGTGCCGCATTCTGCGTAGCTCCCATCCGAACCGCCAGCGCCGCCGCCAGCGCCTTGCTCTCCGCCAGCGCCAGAGCCGTCCTTGCCGCTGCCGCCGCCACCACCACCGCCGCCGCCCATGACGAAGCCGCCGGGATTCATGCCGGGGATGGCTGGGATGTTGGGTACGGGAGCGGTGCGGGCCATGCTTGAGACGCCTGTTTACGTGTTGGAGTCGGTCGCGATCAGAGTTTGTTCAAAGCCATCCAAATACGAAGCCGGCGTATGCGCTGAACAAAGCGGTCCCGTCCTCGAGCGTAGCTGAGACGGTCCCGTGCCAGTCGAGTCGCGTTGCGCCCGACGCACCGAAGAGCTCGCTGGGCATGGTCGAGCAGCGCTCAAATCGGCGGTCCACCACGCTCTCGAGCCTCGGCACACCTGGCTGAATCACACAGCTCTGGTTGGTGGTGCGGTCGTCCACCACAAACGCCGCGGCGCCGTGAATGAACAACAACCACTGCCGCGACTCGAGCCAGCGCTTGGGGGGAGGTTCGTAGTCGCTCAGCGGCGGTTTCGCTCCGATGCGGTTGACGCCACTCCAGAGCGGGAAAATCACCAGGTGTTCGCCGGTGAACGAGGCCAGAACTGCCACTGCGTTAGATGGCGGCGCCTCGCTTCGTTGCACCACGGTCGTAGTGGCGCTCGCCTCGGTGGCGGCCATCGCGGTGCGTGCACGTTCAAGGGCGTCGAGATGGAGATGAGTGCTCATTCGAACTGGCCTCACGTCAAGGGCGATACTTCGCGTTCCAGGCGGCATCCGCCTGATCTCGGGTGCCGTCATTGGCCGGATCGACCGACAGGCTGCTGCAATCGACGCCTCCGGTCGCGCGCGAATCGGTGTACTCGTAGTCGAGATATCCAGGCGCGTCGGGCACGCCGCATTTCGATGAGCTGGGTGAGCCCCTCCGAACAAGCTGAACAGATAGGAGAGGCCTGAGTCGCAACCTCAGCCACCAAGATCTGTGGCCAAGCAAGGGTCTCGCTCGCTGCGGAAGACCCCATCGGCCGTATGATGTCGATTCGACCCCGCTAGTCCAAGCTGACGCCCTCGAGCGGGTCACATTCGTCGGGGCCCTGGACCCAGTATGCATGGCTCGAGTCGCCTCCATGTTCGACCACCCAGCCTGAACAACGCTCGGCATAACCAAGGTCAATACAGCCGCTTTCTGAAGAGAAGACTGTCGCCGCCCCTCCCCACTCGTCTTCACAGTAGCCGACGCTCGCTCCGTCTTCAACGCAAAACGACATCCCATCGATGACCATTTCGCATGTAGAAGGAAGGTTGCCGTTACAACCGGTAAAAGCGAACAATACGGCAATGACGGTAGTCCGGTTCATGTGGTATCCTTGTTTGATGGCTGGTAAGCCGAGTAAAACCAATTGATTCAAGGTCCGTGCCAGGCACCTGCCCCGTGACCAACGGACAAACCGAGACTATCCTCCCACCTCTCGACTGATGTGCGGTCGTCGAGTGCGATGCAACGTTCATCAATGCGCAACTGAGCCTCCTCTGACAAGTCGGTCGGTGAGGCGCGATTGTTCGGGCTCCCCACGGTCTTCGGCTTCGGGGCCGTCCATGCGAGCCAGACGGCAAGCGGGTAGCGCGTCTCCAGCATCTCGAGGTCCGCCAGTTCGTTTGCGACCTGGTCGAGCTGTGCAACGGCGTCGCTCAAAGCAGCGCCCACCACTGGCACGGCGACGCCACCCCGGTCTGTTGACCGATGCGTTGCACAATCCGCAGTCGTGCGAGTGTGCGAAGACGCTGCCGAACAACCGTCGTCGGCGCATTTACCTCAGCCGCTATCTCGAGGGTCGTGGCCTCGACCTCATGGTGAAGGAAGTACACCACTTGGGCGGCCAACGTGTGCGGATGAGCGGCGCGCTTGCTCACTCCTTCACCCCAGCGAGCCGCTGCAGCTCAGGCAGCCTCTC
>CALBET010000555.1 GCA_937888665.1 uncultured Acidobacteriota bacterium | reverse complement strand
TGGGGGATCCCAATCCGGCCCTCCGGTGATCGCTCGAAGCCGTCCAGCTGGTTCCCGGGTCTTCACGACTGGGAGGCCTTTCTGGCCGAGAGGGTCCGGCTCATCTGGTACGAGGTCGAACCCGGTGCGAACGGCAAGCGACTGTTCCTGACTCTGAACCGCGGGCGCATTGCGCTCTCGAACTCCGAGTTGATCAAAGCCCTCCTCCTGTCCAACGTGGACGAGGGTCTGCGCGGCGATTCGTCCGAGAAGGAGGCTCGCGAGGTCGAGATCACCACGCAATGGGATGAGATGGAGCAGGCGCTCCATGACCCCGAGTTCTGGGGGTTCTTGGGCGGCGACGTCCTGTCCGGACAGGGTGAGCGGCCCCGGATGGAGTACGTGTTCGAGCTTCTGAATCCGCCTGGGGCTGACGAGGACACTCGCAACGTCTACCGGACCTACGTGGCCTATGACCGGCGGATCAAGTCCTTCCGGGCGGCCTCGGACCCCGACGAGGGCGATCTGGGCACCTTTGTCCGGGGCACTTTGTGGCGAAAGGAGATTCGAGGCGCGTTCATGCGGTTGCGTGAGTGGTTTCGCGACAGCGAGCACTTCCACAAAGTCGGCTTCTTGATCGCGGTAAGACACAACCCCGCCGGGTTGATCGGGGAGCTGCTCCAACTCTCGAACCGCAGCACCAAGGCCCAATTTCTCTTGGAGGTCGATCGGCGCCTCATTGGTGCGGTGCGCTTTGGCAAGGAGAAGGCAGGGAGCTGGGACTTCGACGACGAGCTGGTCGACCGGCTGCACTACCAGAGCAATGGCAAGGCGCTGACCCATCTCCTGTTGCTCCACAACTGCCTGTACTGCTGGAGGCCACCGACTGGGAGGAAGCGTGGGGGGCGCACGGAGCGCTTTTCTTTTCGCCGGGATGGGGAGCGGTCCAGATGGAGCCTCGAGCACATCAATCCGCAAAGCGAGAAACGTTTTCTGAACCCCAACTCAGGCTTCGACGAGCATCGAGCGAGGAAATGGCTCGAGCGGCATCAGCCCTTCCTCTCGCTGCTGCGCCCAGGTGCAGATTCCGAGTCGCAGACCGAGCTCGAGACACAGGTACGCGACTTGCTCGCAGTGGCCACATTTCGGGAGCCGGACTTCCAGCCCACGCGGGACGCCATCCTTCGAGCGTTTGGGCGGAACTTCTACGACGAGGGGAACCCTGTAGTGGATCGCCTGGGCAACCTGGCCCTGTTGGGGCTTGGTCAGAACCGCGAGCTCGGAGACGGAATCTTCGCGGAGAAAAGGCAGGGTGTCCTGCAGATGATTGCTGACGGTCGCTTTGTCCCACCCTGCACGCGCCGGCTGTTTCTGAAGGCCTTCGTTCAGCCTCCTGGCGCCGACATGCGAGAGCGGTCCTTCGCCTTCTGGACGCGTACGGACGCGGACGACGTGAGGGCCGAGGTACTTGGGTATCTGCGCCGGCTCGCCGAAGGTCAACAGGCCCAGATCGCTGACCTGGGGGAACACTGATGGAACAGCACAGCGAGGTCACGTTCGCCGAACTCTTCTCAGCAAGATTCCAGATGCGGCGAGGTGATCTGGCGCCGGTCGACACGACCAGCATGGCCGAGGCCCGACGCCGAGACGATGAGCTGGTCCAGGTGCGACTGTCCAAGGGGGTCCGAATTCCGCGACTCCAACGCGACTACGCGCAGGGACGCCAGGACGGCAGCGTTGGACGCGTGACCCGGGTACGGACCGAGTTTCTGGCTGCGCTCCACGAGGCCCTCACAGGCGGCAGCCATTGCTCGCTCAGCTTTGTCTACGGCCAGTTCGACACGCCCGTCGAGCAGGCCGGCGTGTTCGAGGCGTCACTCCTGCCGCTGGATGGGCAGCAGCGACTCACTACGCTGTACCTCCTGCATTGGTACGCCTCACGCCGGGACGAGCGCGCCGCTGACGCGGAGTACCTGTCGGGCTTCACCTATTCGACACGGTATTCCTCCGAGGAATTCTGCTCGTTTCTTTGCTCCTTGAAAACACTGTCGCCCAACCCGAGCGAGAGTGCCTTCCTTCAAGGCCAGTCGATGTTGGCGCCGACGGGCGCCGTAGCGACTAGGTCGGGCAGCCTGGTCGCGTTCCTGGCCAACAAGGCCGCTTTCGTAGACAGTTGGCGTTCCGACCCGACCGTGGCCGGCATGCTGGTGATGCTGGACGCCATTCACGCTCGGTTTGGCGGGGTCCCCGAGCTGTGGGATGCGCTGACTGGACCTCGTCGGCCGCTCCGTTTTCACTTCCTGCCGCTGGCCGCGGTCGGGGTGGAGCCCGATCAGATTTTCATCAAGATGAACTCGAGGGGACTGGAGCTCACGGACTTCGAGTACTTCAAGGCCGATCTGCTCGGCATGCTGGAAGCCAACGGCTGGACCGACGAACAGGTGACCGAGTTGGGGAGTCGCATCGATCGCGACTGGGAGGGCACGTTCTGGGCTCTGGCTCGACATAGCGGGCTCGACGAGAGCGACCTGGACCCGCTGATGATGCGCTACGCGAACTTCATCATCGACATGCTGGGCATTCAGACCCGCAGGTTCAGGAAGGGTGGAGACAACGCTCCCATCAATCCCCGCTCGCACCTGTACGACCCCGACCGTGTGCGCGCCGTCTTCGTGCCGGGCGGCAAGTGGGACGCACGAATCGTGATGAGGTTCCTTGCGGCCTTTGACTGTTGGACGTCCAAGTCGGCGGATGGGGCGTCGGCAGTCGTGGAGTTCTTCGACGACCGATTCGTCGAGGATGTGCAGTCCGGCGATCTCGTCGATCTCAAGATCCGGCTATTCGGACGGGCCGGGCCTCGCCTGATGGTGGCATGTGTCTCTGGGAAGGCCCTGGCCTCATCGGACCGCGCCCTCTTGTTCTCCTTGGTGTCGAGTCTGTCTTGTGACGACGAGACACAGGCCCCCTACGTGTGGAATGGGGCGTTCTCGGCCCGCTTCAGAGGCATTCGCAACATCGCCGAGAAGATGGATGGCAGCGTAGAGACGCTGTATCTGTGGCTGAACGCCTTCCCCAAGGTGCTGGGCGGCGCTGCGGTCAGTTCCACCTTTGGACTGGCGGATGTTCCCCGACCCATTCCCGAGCATGTGGTGGCGGAGGAGAACTTCAAGCTCTCTCTCGCCTCTTCCGAGGACGAGCGGCTTGGCGCCCTATACTGGATCGAGGAGCATGACTGGCTGCGAGGGCGCGCCAACGTTCTGTGTCCGGATGTGGCACGGGCCCCAGCCGTCGACGGAGCGTCGGAGTTCCTTCTCGACCGTGCGGCGCGGCTTGGCGATGCGCTTGTCAGGATGGCAGCGGGCGTGTCTGCGTGTGACGCCGAGTTGCGACTGGCGCTCCTGCTGTCGGTCGATGACGGCACCTACGCCGTCAAGACGCGCTTCAGGCAGGAGTTCTGGGGGGCGGGCAGTGGGCACCCGGACGCACGCTGGCGTGAACTGTTCCGGCGGCCAACTGGGCACGACCATCCGGGCAACAGCGCTGCGCTCCTTGCGCTTCTGGAACACGTGGCTTCGGCGCCTGAGGGCCCGCTGGCCCCCTGGCTTCGCCGCTTCGTCGAAGAGCGACTGAAGCAGCACGGCAGCGCACAGCCTGAGCGGTTCGATCTCCGGTACTACCTGCTGACCTACCCGGACACGATGCTCAACTTCCCCGGTTGGCCGAACGATCCCCAGACCGGGTACCGCACGTGCAGCGGCATCGTCCTGGCGCGGAGCTATGGCAACCGACTGGCCTACCTGGTCAACACAGCTGGAAACTGGTTCTGGGACCCGTACCTGCTGACGGTTCTCGCACGCGTCGATCCCGATTCAGCGCTCGTGCCGGAGCGCCGGTGGCGGGGAAGCGACATGACTGCTCGCCGCGTGGTCCTTGGCGACTTCGGGGTTCGCTGTCGCGACCAGGGTTTCCTCGTCGATGCGCCTGCCGAAAGCCCCTTGCAGCTGGACGGCCTGGTGGCACTGGACGAGGTCCGAGACAGGGAGGTTCCGGAAGGCAGGGTGCAGTATCTCTGGCCGGTCAGGCAGGCCGACGGGCTTGACGCTGAGGATAGAGTCGCCCGAGGCGAGGCACTGTTCGCGTGGCTTGCGCAGGCTGTGTAGGCAGAACGGAAGGACGATGGGGTTCAAGGGTCGACTGGTACCTGGCCAAGACGGGCTGCGCCGACATCGTGGCTGAAGACCGGTGTGAACGGGCGATCGGGTGCGCTCGCGGGTTGGCAAACGATGTCGACTATCGGGTCACGAATCACAGCACCTCCGACCTGGAGGGCGGCTTCGACCTCGTGGTTGCCATAGATGCCGCGACGTCGTCCCTGCTGGGGGCGATGCTTTGGGCGTTGAGTGGACGGGTGCGGGTAGGGGGCCACATCCTGCTCTCTGCGGACGGCACGCAGGCCTTCCAGCGCCTGGGTGTTCCGTGTCGGGCCTCGAACCCACGCCTTGTCTACAACGATGTCCTTGGCGGACTTTTTTTCCCCGGGGACGATTTCGCCGTTCACCCTGTCGTCCTGCTTGGTCGTGAGGCACGGTCGGCCAAAACAGCGTTTATTGCGTCGATGCGACCGCTAGTGGCCCGAGTTCTTCGGACTACGCGAACGACCCCGGCACTCGCATTTCTGAGAAGACACAGGCCTTCGCAACGGCCAACAACCGCTGACTCGCAGGAGCGTTTATGCCCATCCCGTTCGCGACGGTCATGACGGCCGCTCTGACACGACAGCTTCTGGGGGCTGAGCATGGCCACGTTCATCAATACCGTCTCCAGCAACCTTCGTGAGCTCCACTCCCGACTTCCCTCCTCTGGGAGAGGTCGGACTGGCGCCACGCGCGGACGAGTGTGGGGCCTGTTCGGTTCGCCTGCACGGTGCGTTCTTCTCGGACCATGGGCGGCGCCACCCGTTGGGCTGGCTGCGCCTGTGCCCGGGGCGACGCGATTGCTCCCCGAGCTGTCCATCGCTGTTGTGTCCGACCGCGACGTCGGCCCCGTGCGCGAACTCGGCCAACTGGTCCAGTCCCCTCGGACCCCGAGCCTCGGTTCCTGCTGGCCCCGGATTGCGGCCAGCGCGTGGAGACGACCGTCTCGGCCGAGGTCCAGGTCGATGACGACCGCGTCCATTCTCATGTCCGTCGCAGGCGGGGGCCATCGGCTGGCCGAAGGCTGACCTTCACAGCGGGAGATGGCCGGCCCGGAAGACCGGGAGCAGGTCGACGAGCACTTCCACGTCCACCGCAGCGTAGGCCTGTTGCGAAGGCGTCAGCGGCCGTCGCCGCCAGTTGGAGCACTGCTCGTCCTTGTTGATGACGATGCCCAGTTCCCGCTCGCAGACCTGGT
>CALBET010000554.1 GCA_937888665.1 uncultured Acidobacteriota bacterium | reverse complement strand
CAGGATCTCCGCAACTTTTTTTTGGAGGGTGATGATCGTCTCCGCGCGCGCCAGCTGGCGGTGGAGGCGACGGTTCTCGACTTCGAGTGGCCTCACGCGCGGGTCGACCACCGTGGCCGTCGGTCCGCGCTTGCGCGCGCGCCCCGCGACGAGTTCCCCCTGGTCCCGTTGCCGCCGCCAGTTCGCCAGGTGCGAGCTGTACAACCCTTCGCGGCGCAACAACGCGCCTACGGCCCCGGGCTGCGTGCACGCGGCGGCTTCCCGGAGAATGCGGCGGCGATATTCCATGGTGAAGCGCCGCCGCTCGACCTTCGCCGGCACCTCCGGGTCCGGATGACTGGCGCGTGACCCGGTCACGGGGCCGGGGCCTCCGGTCGCCCTCCGGGCTCCCTCCGCCCCCGGCCCCGTGACCGGGTCGATCTCCACGACTTCTGGCATGCGAGGCATCTCTCCAACCTTCCCCGCCCCTACACTAATCTCATCAGGGAGGTTGTCTCACAGATTATTGGCACAGGGGGCCTGGGGCTCTGCAGTAAGCTCGACAAAAGCCATGGAACACCTCCTTGAACCGGGATTTTCAATTTTCCTGCTCCAGATGGGCGGCCGTGCGATCCACTGAAGTCCCTGTGTTCAGGGCGTTCCGCCGAGACCGCTCCAGACGTCTGTCCCTTCTTCGCCAGGCGGCTTCATTGTACTCGGCCGCGCGTCAGCTTCCTGGCACCGGTAGCGCCCAGATCCTCCGCAGCATGTCGCCGAACAGCCGCCGGGTCAGATGCCCTTCCGCCAGCGGGAGCCAGAAGTACCTACTTCACCTCCGGCGCTTCGTCCTCGAGCACGACTGGCTCGAGGCGCTGATCGCCCTGCCTGAGCAGCTCTTCTACAACACAGGCATCGCCACCTACGTGTGGGTGCTGAGCAGCCGCAAGGCGGCCGAGCGCCAGGGCCGGGTGCAGCTCATCGACGCCAGCTCCGCGTACTTCTGGCGGAAAATGAAGAAGAGCCTGGGTGACAAGCGCCGCCGCGTCCCGTTCGAGCGCGCCCGGGGGATTCTGCAGATCCTCGCGGACTTCGAGCATGGGGCAGGTCTACAAGGCACGCGACGTGCGCCTCAACCGGGCTGTTGCGATCAAGATCCTGCCGCCCCATCTGTCGGCCGATGCCGAGATGCGGCGCCGGTTCAGTCGCGAGGCCGAGACCATCGCCGCGCTGAACCACCCGCATATCTGGTATCGTCCATCAGTAGTGATACCGCGCCTGGAGGAAGCGGACGTCGTCGGCCGTGACCTCGTACACGATCCGGTGCTCCTGGGTCAGACGTCGTGACCACAGGCCGGTCAGCGCTCCCTTCAGAGGTTCGGGCTTCCCGATGCCTTCGAACGGCGTGCGCAGCGTCCCGTGCATGATCCGGACGAGCCGGAGCGCGGTCCGTCGGTCCGTTCGAATCCAATAGTCGAGGTCGTCGAGACAGTGACTTGAGAAAACGGCCCGGCGTTCAGTCATCGAGCCCGTATCGCTCGCGGAGCTCGCGCATCGTCATGGCGGTCTCGTGTCCCGAGCGCGTTTCCACGATCGATTCGAACAGCCGTCGCGCGTTCTTGGGCGAGCGTAGGAGGTGGGCTGTCTCCTCCAGGCCGACCAATTCCTTGATGCTGATCAGCGCGACATCCTGGGCCCCACGACGCTTGACGATGAGCGGCTCGCCGTCCGCCGCTACGTCGTCGCAGTACGCCTTCAGGTTGGCGCGCAGTTCACTGAAGCTCGCGGTACGAGGCATTTCCTACTTGTACCTGATCAGGTACAGCTAGGGCAAGCCGTCGGTCGACGTGCGGGCGTGGCGACCGCCGGTTCCAGAGTCTCCCCGGTGCGGATCAGGCTGCAGCGCCCCGAGTCGATGCGACACGCGGGTCGTGTTGCGCTTCGTCAGCATGAGGCATCATATTCATGTTGACGTGTTCATCAATGAGATCGATCACATGGGAACCCAGCTCCCCCACGAAGTCTGGATCGCGATCGACCGCAAGCGGCGTAAGCCCACCCGTCCGCCGGCCCGCATTCGTCTCGTTCGTTACTGTGGCGAGCGTTCCATCAGCAGTCCGGGTTGCAGGTGGACGTTCCAGTCGCCTTTGCGGATGTAGGCGAACGAGTGGTCGCGTTCATCGGCCCGGTCCACGGGAGCCTGTCACGCGCTGAGAGCTTCACTCGAGCATGGCCCAGGGGCGGGCCTTGGCATGCGACATCGGAGTTTCACCACCACCGTAACGCTACTGGCTGTCGCTCGCTTTTCCCTCGGCTGTCAGGACCACAACTGTGTTAGCCCGTGCAGGGCGTCTGTCGCGCCGAAGAGGAGTGAGACCGCCTCGTCGACCGGTTCGCGAGACGAGGTGCGCGCCGTCGGTCCTGAGGGCTGGTCCAGTTTGTCCTGGCGGCCTCAATGAAAATCCCGGCTGCCCACGGCGTCCGGTCGTTGCGGTAGCTCCGGGTGCCACAAGGTGTCAGCCACCAGATGCACGACGCCTTCCCCTTTCTGGATCTTCCCGGTCACGCCAAGGAATGACGCGGTCTTGGCAATCAGTACATGCTGATCGAAAACGGTTTTCCAGACCACGATATTGACGAAGCCGGTTTCGTCTTCGAGGGTCATGAACACGACGCCGGCGGCGGTGCCGGGGCGCTGGCGGCAGATGACGAGACCGGCGTAACGGACCCGTCGCCCATCGCGCATCAATGCGATGGCGCGGGCGTCCGGCAAACGCTGCGCGGTGAGTGCCGCGCGCACCGCCGCCAGGGGGTGTCCGCGCGGGCTGTGGCCGCTGGCGCGGTAGTCCCACGCGATACTGTCGCCTAGACCCAGCTTCTCGAAGACGGGTGTCTCGTCTGTCGTCGCCTCGCCGAGCAAGGCTGATGTCGGGGTGCGGGCCAGCCCGCGGACCTGCCACAGCGCTTCGCGGCGGCGAGGCTGGATACCGGCCAGCGCGCCGGCTTCGGCGAGACGGCTCAGAGCGCGTTCCTCGAGGGTGGTTCTAGCGACGAGGTCATCGACGGAGTCGAACGGCGCGTGCCGGCGGGCGGCGTCAATACGTGTCCAGTCACGCGTCCGTGAGAGGCCTTTGACATACCGCAGGCCCATACGCACCGCGAAGTGTCTGGGGTGCGGGTCTTGCCGCTCAAGCGTGCAGTGCCAGTCGCTGTGGAGGATGTCGACCGGGTGGATCTCGATGCCGTGTCGTTTGGCGTCGTCGACGATGGTGGCCGGTGAATAGAACCCCATGGGCTGCGCATTGAGCAGCGAACAGGTGAAGACGTCAGGGTAGTGACACCGGATCCAGGAGGTGGCGTAGGCAATCAACGCGAAGCTGGCCGCGTGGCTTTCCGGGAACCCGTATTCACCGAAGCCACGAATCTGGTCGAACACCCGTTCGGCGAACGCGCGTTCGATGCCCTTGGCCATCATGCGGCTGATGAGCCGGTCGCGATGCCGTTCGATACGGCCGCTGCGGCGCCAGGCGGCCATGTCGCGTCGAAGCTGGTCCGCTTCCCCCGGGGTGTAGTCGGCGGCCACCACCGCCAGCTGCATCACCTGTTCCTGGAAGAGCGGCACGCCCTTGGTTTTCTCGAGCACCGGCCTGAGACAGTCGTGGGGATAGACCACCTCTTCTTCGCCGTTGCGGCGTTTGAGATACGGATGCACCATGCCGCCGGTGATCGGGCCGGGGCGGACAATCGAGACTTCGATCACCAGGTCGTAGTAGTTGCGTGGCTTCAGCCGAGGCAGCATGGCCATTTGGGCCCGACTTTCGATCTGGAACACCCCGACGGTATCGCCCCGGCAGATCATGTCGTAGGTGGGCGTGTCGCCTTCCGGAATCTGCGCCATGGAGAGCTGTCGTCCATAGTGCTGTTCCAGAAGCTGGAACGAGAGGTCGAGTTGCGTGAGGGCGCCAAGGCCGAGCAGGTCTACCTTGAACAGGCCAAGATCCTCGATGTCTTCCTTGTCCCACTGGATGACGGTCCGGCCCTCCATCGACGCGTTTTCAATGGGCACCAGGTCATGTACCGGTTCGTGTCCCAGCAGGAAGCCGCCCGGATGAATGGAGAGATGACGAGGAAAGTCCTTGATCTCGTCCACCAGCCGGAGCAGGTGGGCGTGGACGGCGCTGTCGGCGTCGAGCCCCACCTGCTCCACGGATCGCTGGTCGATGGTGTCGTAATAGAAGATCCGCTTGGCCAGTCGGTCGACCGCGGTCTCCGGGAGCCCCAGCGCCTTGCCCACTTCTCGTACCGCCGAGCGTGAGCGATAGCGAACGACGTTGGCGACCATGGCGGCATGAGTTCGCCCATACTTCGCGTACACGAACTGGATCACCTCTTCCCGTCGCTCGTGCATGATGTCGAGGTCGATGTCGGGCGGCTCGGCGCGCTCACGGGAGAGAAAGCGTTCGAACAACAAATCCACGCGGGTGGGGTCGACCGCCGTGATGCCCAGGCAGTAACACACCGCGGAGTTCGCGGCGGACCCGCGGCCCTGGCACAGGATGCTGTGGCGGCGGCAGAAGGCGACGATCTCCCACATGGTGAGGAAGTAGCCGCAATAGTCCAATTCGTTGATCAGGGCCAGCTCTTTGGCTATTTGCTCCCGCACGGTGGCGGGAATGGTGCCGTCGTAGCGTGTCCGGGCCCCCTCTTCGGTGAGCTGACGGAGCCAGCTGGAGGAGGTCGCGCCGTCTGGTAATTGTTCGGAGGGGTAGCGGTAGCGGATGTCGTTGAGCGAGAACGTGCAGCGGGACGCGATCTCGTGGGTGTGCGCGACTGCCGCCGGGTCATCGCGATACAGCTGGGTGAAGGCGAAGGGAGCCTTCAGATCATGCTCGGCGTTGGCGCGGGTGCGGCGTCCGGCGCGATACAGGCTGACCCCGTGTCGAATGCAGGTCAGGACGTCGTGCAGGTCCCGTCGAGCCGGGGTGTGATAGAGGACCTCGGTGCCGGCGACCAGGGGAATGCCGGACTGCCGCGCCCGGGTGCGCAGCCAGCCCTCGCGTGGCACCTCTTCGGCCTGACGGTGACGGGCAAGCAGGGCATACAGGCGGTCGTCGAACGCGTCACGTAACGAGATGAGCAATGCGGCGTCGCGGTCGGCGTCCGCTTCGCTCGTCCAGCCGGCGGCGCCGCTCCAGACGGCAATCAGCCCACCGGCATGCTCGCAGACTTCGTCTGGGGTGACGCGGCAGGTGCCCTTGGCGTGACGTAACCGTCCGGTGGTGATCAGGCGGCAGAGGCTCGCGTAGCCCCCGCGGTTGGTGGCGAGCAGTACCACCTGCGAGTCGGTGCTCAGTGTCATTTGGGCGCCGTGGATGAGGTGCAGGCCGAGCTCGCGCGCCCGCACGTGGGCCCGAACCACGCCATACACGCCGTCACGGTCCGTCAGGGCGAGCGACCGCAGGCCCAGGGTATGCGCCTGTTCGACCAGTTCCTCCGGATGGGACGCACCCTCTAGAAAGGAGTAGTTGCTCTTGCACCAGACCGGGGTGTAGCCGCCAGTGGTGAGCGTGCTCATTCCACCTCGCCGTGCAGAAACCAGGCGCGTCGGCGCCGGTCGTAGTAGATCCAGTTCCAGGCATCGTCCCGGGTCCGGGCGAAGTAGTACTCGCGCAGCACCGGCGTGCGCCACCACCCGCCAGACACGACATATGGGCCATGGAGATGGACCACGTGTCCATGCTGGGCGCCGCGCAACATCCAGCCGTCCGGTTCGTGCCGCAGGCGGGACGGGAGGCGACGTGGATGCACGAAGAACCGGCGGACCAGCGACCGGAGGGACACCGGGGCAGGCGTGGGCCGCACCACGCGTGTCAGCGGTTGCCAGGCGAACGTGGCCTCCGGCAGATGGCCGTCGGTCAGACAGGCGCTGACCACGGTGCCCTCGCCGAACTCCGCTCGAATGCGGGCCACGGCTCTATCCGCGGCGCGGAGGTCTCGTGTGGCATGCTGCTGGAACAATCGCAACTGCTCGCGCGATGCCCGGGCCGGCATCACGATCAGGTCGATCTCCGTCACCCCGGCGGCGAGCGTGTGGCCCTCGAGACGGAGATGCACCAGATTCAGGATCTGCCGCGCATCGAGCGTCGGCTCGGCCGGGCGAATCTGTTCGACACGTTCGGCGCGCGGCGCGGAGGCACTCGCATCCAGCCGCAAGCGGATGTCGAGCGCGGCGAGTGCCTCCTGACGGGTCGCCAGCATGCTCAGTAAGGGGTCGAGATCGTGTTTGATCAAAAAGAGCAGCCGATGGACGTCGGTCTCCGATGCGTCGAGGTCGGCATGCCGTGTCAGCGGTTCGACGGGTGGCAGCGGTTGCAGCGGCAGCACCAGATCGCCGGCTGCGTGTCGGTGCAACTGGTGCGCATCCTGCCCGAACCGTTTCCGGATGCCCGCCGCGGGCAAGTCGACAAAGGCGCCCACGGTGCGCACGCCCAGCTTGTCCAGGACGTCGCGCAGCTCCGGGTCGATGTCCAGTAGTGTGAGCGGCACCACTCGGGCCGCCTGCTGCTCGGCGACGGCATCCGGGAACACCGTGACGCCGCCGGTTTTGGTGGTGGCATAGGTCCCGAATCGGGTGAACCCGACCACGACGCGGCTCCGGAAGTCGGACAGCGTGAGGTGATGATGCACGTCGCGCGCCCAGCTTTCGAGTGAGGCAAAGAGCGGTTGCAGGCCGGAGGCATCGAGCCAGAACACGCCGGGGTGATCCTCGGACGGCTCGATGTGCGGGGTGAAGCGCCGGAGCCGCTCGGTGAGGGCCACGACGCCCTCGGCAATCTCGCCGGCCGTGATCTCGACGCCGCGCAGGTCGTGCGCCAGCGCCAACCCGGTGGCGTACGACATACCGGTCAGCACGCCACATCGTCGCGCCGGCGCGTTGACCCACAGAATCTCGCCCTGTGGCGTGTCTCGCGTCAGCACCGCGGCCGGGTGATCGGCGCAGTCGGGGTGGCGGCGAATCAACAGCTGGAGTGGCAGGGCCGGCACGTCAACACAAGCCATCCGGTCCACGACATACCTCGACGTGTCTCCACCCTGGGCCGCAGCGTTTGTCTTTGAGTATCTGCGCTGTACAGGTAAAGGTGCTGACGCCGGTTTCCCGGGCGTCGCGTGTCTGCGGATCGGGGCATTGGATCGACTCGCGTCGCGCCTCCGCCCTCAGCGAGACCAGGGCGCCGAGCGACGGGGCATCGCTCCGTTTCCGTGTCAAAAAAAGGATGGCCGACTCGTGTTTCTTGGCCAGCCCCAGCAGGCGCATCTGCATGGGGGCTGGAACGTGCGCCGCCTCACCCAGGTCGAGCACCAGCAGACCGAATGCGCCGGACCGCGCCAGATGTTCGGCGGCCCGCGGCAGGTGGCTGACCATCGCGAGACGCACCACCACCAGCGCGTCCAGGTCGATCCCGCCGTTGGCGACATCAGGGGGGAAGAAGGTACTGGACTCATCAGAGAGCCAGCCCACCGGCTCTCCCGCGCGTTGCGCCTCCAGCACCATCGAGAAGGCCAACGTCAGCACGGCCGTGCTGCCGACGCTCGACAGTTCGGTCAGCCGGCCGGCCAGTGTGGCGAGCGCCCAGGTCCGACGCGCCTTGTCAGGGTAGGCAGAGCCAGCCCCAACGAAGGCGCCAGGCTGGGGCAGGGCCAGTCGGCCACTCGTGTGACGCTGGTCTACACGCTGCTGTGCGACGTGAGCCATTCTGCGTGCTCACTCCAGCGTGCGGCGCACTTCGATGACCTTGCCGAGCAGCGTGATCTCCCGGTCGGTGAGGATCGGATCGAAGTCGGGGTTCTCAGGATGCAGCTCCACCTGTCCGTCGTGCAGGCGTAACCGCTTGACGGTCGCTTCGTCGTCGACCAGGGCCACCACCACCGTGCCGGAGTCAGCGGTCGGCTGGCGGCGCACGATGACCACGTCACCCGGAAAAATACCGGCCCCGGTCATGCTTTCGCCCTGGACGCGGAGCGCAAACAGGTCGTCGTGGTCACGATGGTCCCCATGGCCACGACGGGTGTGGCGGGCCGGCATCGGGACGTAGCCGTCGAGTTCTTCCGTGGCGGTGGTCAGCCGTCCCGCTTGCACCCGGCCCAAGACGGGCACCCACCGGGTCGGGCTCGGCACGTCGAGCTGCTCCAGCAGACGATAGCCCCGTGCCTTGCCGCGAGCGGCCAGCAGGCGTCCCTCGGCCACCAGCTTCTCCAGGTGATAGCGCGCGGTCTGGGGTGTGCGAAAACCGAAAACGCCCTGCACGTCACGCACCGTTGGCGGGTCGCCAGCGAGGAGGCGTTCGCGAACGAAGTGGAAGACCCGTTCACGGGTCACTCCAAGCGGTGCATGGCTCATTCGGAGACAATATAATACATTTGTATTATGGTCAATGTCTTGCACACGCCAAATCCGTTGGCGTCCGTGCCCAGAACGTCCGTAGGTCCCCTGGTCAGTCTCGTTCCGGTGCCGTCAGCGTCGGAGGCCGACGATAGAAGACGGTACTACCACGACCCGGGACGGGCTACGGCCCGCACCCTGTCGACCGTGTACTCCACGAACCTCTCGAACTGGTCCTGATCGCTGGTGCCATCGTCGTCAACGTGGCGACCTGGTTTGTCGGTGAACCGGGCATACAGATCCATCGGCACTCCGCCGCGCATACAGGCCGCGACGAAGTGCACGACGGCTCGCTCGTCGTGCTGAAACGTGCGCAGGAGGTCGACGATCTCGCTGTGCAGCCGATTTGGATCCGTCACATGCCTGATCATCGACGGCGGCAGAATGCCATACAACGGTGTGCCCAGCGTGATGACCGGCGTGCGATAGAGAATGCTCTCGAACCCAACAAACGACCAGACGGTCGTCACCACACGCGCCTGTTGAATCAATCCCTTCGACTCGGTGTTCGGATCGGCGAGCCGCACGTTCGGAATCCGCAGCAACTTGTCGTAGTACGACACGGGCCGGTAGCCCAGACAGCGGGGATGCTCTTTCACCACCAACCGCATGCCGACAGGAAGACTGCGCGCGACGTTGCGCACCGTCTCGATTTGATTGACATACGGTTTCCCGTGAATCGCCAACGCCACCTCGGGCTCGGCGTGGAACCAGCAGACGTC
>CALBET010000553.1 GCA_937888665.1 uncultured Acidobacteriota bacterium | reverse complement strand
CCATGGCGCACACGGTGGTCGTGTGTGGCGCCTATTTCCTGTTTGGCGGCCGGAAGCTGCTCTCCCGTCGCCACGAGGGCGCACTGACGGTGCCGTCGACGGACGGTGGCGGCTCTACGGTCCCCGGGCAGTTCGGGAGGAACCACTGGCTTACCGTCGCCGTCATCGGCGTCCTGCTCACCGGTGTGGTCCTGTTCGACATCGATGTCGGACTCGGCGCGTTCGCCTGCGCGATCGTGCTGGCGCTGCTCAAGGCCGGCGACGAGTCGGAGGCGGTGAAGCTCATGCCGTGGCGGGTGATCATGATGGTCTGTGGGGTCACCGTGCTGATTTCGGTGCTCGACGCGACCGGCGGCCTCGCGCTCTTTACCCGCATACTGGCCGGCATCTCCACCGCCAACACCGTCACCGCCATCATGGCGTTCACGACCGGATTCATTTCTATCTACAGCAGTACGTCAGGGGTGGTCCTGCCCGCGTTCCTGCCGACCGTGCCTGAGCTGGCGCGGCAACTCGGCGACGTCAATCCCCTGGCGATCGCCTCGTCGATGAACATCGGCGCGCATCTCGTGGACGTGTCGGCGTTGTCGACGCTCGGCGCCCTGTGCATGGCCGCGGCGCCGAAGCACGAGGACAGCCGGAAGTTATTCAACAACCTCATGATCTGGGGCCTGTCGATGACCCTCGTCGGCAGCGCCATCTGCTGGCTCTTCTTCACCGTCCTCGAGGTCGGCCTCGGCTAGCGAGGTGTCCCTCGGGCTCAGTCGTGCTGCCGGCACTCCGGTTGAGGCGCTCCAGCCGGGCGCCACGCCGTATAGTTGTCCTGCTGTCGACCTCGGTCTTCGGAGCCGACACAACTGAGAAGAGCTTTCATGCGGATCATCATCATTGGTGGCGGCGAAATCGGATACGCCTTGGCGCAGGCGTTGTCGTCCGACCACGAGCTGTCGCTGGTGGACGACGACCCGGCGGTGGCCGACCGGTTCGGGCTGCTCGACGTCCAGTTTCTGGCCGGGAGCGGCACCAGCACCAGTGTGCTCGAACGGGCCGGGGTGAAAGGCTCCGATCTGCTGATTGCCTGCACCGGACTCGACGAAGTGAACGTCGTGGCGTGTGCGCTCGGCAGCCAGCTCGGTTGCGCCCGGACCATCTGTTTCGTGTCCCGCGAAGACTTCGTGCAGACAGGGGGGGAACGCGACAGTCTGAGTGAACACTTCGGCATCAACCAGATCGTGTGGCCCGAGGCGCAGCTCGCCGACGCGATCGAGCGCATCATCATGGCGCCCGGCGCGGTGGATGCCGGAGCCTTCGTCGGCGGCGAGATTCGGTTGCTGGAATTCCGACTCGGCGCGGAGTCACCGCTGGTCGGCCGACCGATTGCGGAACTGGACCTCCCCTACGGGGTGGTCATCGCCGCCGTGCACCATGGTGATGCGACAACGATTCCTCGTGGCCGTACCTCGCTCGATCCTGGGGACAAGGTCGTGCTGATGGGGACCCGCACGGCCATGCAGACGCTTCAGCGCCAGCTTGCCCCGGGGGCCGAGAAGGACCGGCGGCGCAAAGTGACGATCATCGGCGGGGGGGACGTGGGGCTCCGACTGGCCCAACAGCTCGATACCGAACCGAGCATCCGGTTGACCATCGTGGAGCACGACCACGATCGGGGCGAGATGCTGGCGGCGACGTTGGGAAACGCCCTGGTTCTCGAGGGTGACGGGACCGATTTGGGACTGCTCGAGAGTGAAGAGATCGGACGCAGCGACGTGCTGGTGTCCGTCATCGACAACGACGAGCGCAACCTGCTCGCCTGTCTCATCGGGCAACAACTCGGTGTCGGGTCGGTCATCACCCGCGTGAGCACGCCGGCCAACCTGCGCTTGTTCGAGCTGGTTGGCATTGATGTGGCCCTGTCGGCCCGGGGGGCGGCGGTGGCCTCGGTGGTCCATCAGATCGACGGGGGGCGGTCGAGCCTGCTCCAGGTCTTGGAGGAAGGGCAGGCGAGGGTCGTCGAGCTGACGGTTCCCGATCAGTTCCGGTCAACCGCGCTTCGCGACTTCGGGTTGCCGGATGACGCGGTGATCGGGTCCATCGTGCGCGGGGCGGACGTGATTGTGCCTCGCGGCGAGGACCGGATCGAGCCGGGCGACCGCCTGCTGATTTGCACCACCGGTGCGTCCGCCGAGGAGCTGCGCACGCTGTTCGCCGTCCGGTAGTCCCCGGATACAGGACTAGCCCGTCATGCGGCTCTCTATCATCGTCACCATCACGGGCGGTCTGCTCCGCGGCTTCGGCCTCATGTTCTTGTGGCCCATGGTCGTGGCCGCCTACTACCGGGAGTGGACCGACCTGTGGGGTTTCGTCGTTGCGGGTGTGGCGGCGGTGGTGCTCGGCCAAGCGATGCGGCTGGCCCACCCCGACCGAGAACCGGACTTGCGTCGCATCGAGGCGCTGGCGATTGTCTCCGGCACCTGGCTGATCGTGGCGGTGCTCGGGGCGGTGCCGTATGTGTGGGTGGGACTCACGCCGGTCGACGCGCTGTTCGAATCGATGTCGGGATTCACCACAAC
>CALBET010000552.1 GCA_937888665.1 uncultured Acidobacteriota bacterium | reverse complement strand
GCCACCCGGTGATCACACGCTCGAACTGAAAGTTACCTTTTGCGTACGGGGCGTGCTGTCCCCGCTGCTGGGCAACGTCTATCTGCACTACGTCCTCGACGTGTGGTTCGACCGGGTCGTGCGGCCACGCTTGCGCGGTCGGGCGACGCTGGTGAGATATGCCGATGACTTTGTCATCGGCATCGAGCACCGCGACGATGCGGAGCGCGTGATGGCCGTGTTGCCGAAGCGGTTGGGGCGCTACGGTCTCACACTCCATCCGGACAAGACCCGTCTCGTGCCGTTTGGGCGACCGCCCAGGCGGCAGCAGGGCGGCAAAGGTCCAGCCACGTTCGACTTTCTGGGGTTCACGCTCTACTGGCGTCGGGCTCGCAGTGGTCGATGGGGGATGTGGTGTAAGACACGTTCCGCGCGGTTGCAGCGAGCGATTCACGTCGCGGCCGACTGGTGTCGACGCCATCGACACCAGCCGGTGACGGTGCAACATGCTGCGCTCACGAGACGTCTCCAGGGTCACTTCAATTACTTCGGCGTGAGCGGCAACTCTCGGAGTTTGCAGCTGCTCGTCGACGCCACGGAGCGGAACTGGTACAAGTGGCTTCGCCGTCGAAGCAACCGAACACGTCTCACGTGGCCGAGGTTCGTGGCGTTGTTGGAACGCTACCCTCTGCCGCTGCCTCGGATTCGCGTGCGAATCTGGGGCCCGTAGCCACGAGTCATATCAGCGGAAGAGCCGGATGGTGGAAATCTCCTAGTCCGGTTCTGGTGAGGGCCTCGGGGGAGCAATCCTCCGGGGCTACTCGACGAAGACGGCTGGCGAGGCATGATCTCAGTGTGAAGTCGAGAGTGCATCCGAAGTACAAGACACGGTATCGCGCCGGAAACTGGCCGGACTGACGATAGACGACATTAGAAGCGTCTGACGGCCCGCCGGACGATGGGGTTGACAACGCTGTGCTGGGGGGCAACTTTGGCGGCAACGCTGACCGCAGAACCGACCGAATCGCTGCTAAATCTGTCGTCTCTTCCACGCTCCGCGCCGGAACATGGTCACACCGACCACCGCGAGCAGGCTCTGGCAGAACGCGATGGCGGCGAAGAGTCCCTGCGGCCCCAAACCGGCCGGGCCTGACAGTGTCCAGGCCAGCGGAAGTTGCACCACCCAGAAGACGAAAAAGTTGATCCAGGTCGGCGGGGTCGTGTCGCCGGACCCGTTGAACGCCTGGACCGTCACCAACCCGAAGCCCCAGAACAGGTAACTGAAGCTGATCGTGCGGAGGCACGTGATCGCAGTGCCGGCTGCGTTCGGCTCCGTCGTGAACAGCGCGACGATTGGCATCGCGAATAGAAACAGCAGCAGTCCCACCGACCCCAGGAACGCCGAACTGCACCTCGCGGTGAACCAGACCGACCGCTCCGCTCGTTCCGGATTGCCCGCACCCAGGTTCTGGCCCACCAGCGTCGCCGCCGCGTTGCCCATGCCCCACGCCGGCAGCAGGATGAAGATGATGATGCGGATGGCGATGGTGTAGCCGGCCAGCGCGGTTTCGCCGAACGGCGCCAGAATCCGGATCAAGCCCAGGAAGCTGGCCGTGCTGATCAGGTACTGCACGACGCCAATCCCGCTGACGCGCAGCAGGCGCGCCATCACCGCGACGCTGATCGTGACGCGACGCCAGTCGATGCGGATGACACCCCGTCCGTTGGTCAGATGTCGAAGCTGATACAACACCCCCATGGCCCGGCCGAACGTGGTGGCGATCGCCGCGCCTTCCAGACCCATGGCCGGGATCGGTCCGAGTCCAAAAATCAACACCGGGTCGAGCACGATGTTGATCAGATTCGCCAGCCAGAGCGACCGCATCGCGAGCGCGGCATCTCCGGCGCCTCGGAAGATGGCGTTGATCAGGAAGAGGAGCATCACGGTGATGCTGCCGCCGAGCATGATCGAGGCGAACGGGCGTCCGTGGGCGGCCAGTTCGGGTGTCGCGCCGAGCATTTGAAGCAGGTCCGGCGCCCAGACCACGCCGATGGTCCCGAGCACGATCGACACCGCCACGCCGGTGGCAATGGCCTGTACCGCCGTGAGGGCCGCCTGTTCGGGCGAGCCTTCGCCGATTCGCCGTGCGACCATCGCGGTCGTGCCCATACAGAGACCGATCGCCACCGAGAAGACGAGGGCCAGAAGGGAATCGGACAGCCCGAGAATGGCGACCGCTTCTGGACCGAGCCGCGCCACGAAGAACACGTCGACCACCGCGAACAGCGATTGCATCGACATTTCGAGCACCATCGGGATCGCCAGGAGCATGACGGCCCGCCCGATACTGCCCGTGGTGTAGTCCCGCGGCACGCCACGGATGGAATTGCGAACGTCCGTCCATAGTCCGGATCGTGGATTTGTCTCCGCCTGGACGCCTGACAGTGACATGGCACAACCTCAGACGGGCAGACTGGCCCGTCGGCGAACACGGAGGCTCGGCCTGGGGCCGGACCCAAAGGACAACCGAGAACATGGGTCCGACCGCCCGGGGCGGTGGACAGCGACAAATCAGCGGTTGAAGTGAGGGACCTGAGGTCCCGGATGCGGATCTGGCAGACCTACCCGAAGGTCGGAGCGCTTACGAATGACGGACGATAATCTGAAGGCGCATCGGCTTCGGTCCTTCCACACCACGGAGGTCGGCCAAGATAACTGGGACCGGCCAGTTGGCATGGGTCTGCGCTATGATACCAGCACTGTCTTTTCGTGATTCGCTCCCGGTCCGTCGACCGGGCCTCAAGGAGGTTCCCGTGAAACGTCTTGTTATCGCTGTCGCGCTCGTCGCGCTCGCCGCGCCCGCGTTCGCGCAGAACGTGCCCGAAATCCCGTATGTGTCGGTGCCGAATTTCTTGAAGTACCCGCCGACGATGAATCTGGGGGAGACCCTGGGGGTGGCGCAGAACTCCAAGGGGCACCTGATCGTGCTGAACCATCCTGGCTCGTCCACCACGGGCCCCTTGTTCGGCAATGCCACGACCAACTTGCTCGAGTTCGACGACCGGGGGAACTTCGTGCGTGAGGTCGGCCAGAACGTGT
>CALBET010000551.1 GCA_937888665.1 uncultured Acidobacteriota bacterium | reverse complement strand
CCCCTCGCTCCGGAAGCCGCGGCTGATGTTCCGCCACCGGCCGCGCTCGCAGCAGGAGACGGGGACCTCAAGCGACACGCCGGCGCCCACCAGCGTGGAGGCGTTGACGACCCGGTTCTGCTTCGCGCCCACCAGCTCCTCCCCGTCGAGCAGGAGCAGCGGCAGCGGCGAGCCGTTGACGACGAGCACCCGCGCCACCACGCCGGACTCGGAGACCTCACGCACGTCGACCTGCTCGTCCCCGCGGTGGGCCCCGAGCGTGGTGATCGCCGGGATGCGGTCGGGCCCCAGGAGGGGGATGAGGGTGACGGGCCCGGCCTGGGCGGCGGGGCCGGGCTGGAGGCTGGACAACCAGGGACGAAGGAAGGCGGCGGGTGCGGGCATGGCGGGCTCTCCAACGGAGGCGGCTCGCCCCCGGGTCCACAAGCTAGGTTCGTCGAAACGGAACACAATATGTGACATGACATTTTCTATGGCGTATTGTTGAAATCGATGAATACGAAGCTCCCTGTCGGTGTTTTTTTCTCGTCGTCGCGGCTCGAAGCGCGCTGTCACCCCAAGGACGCACGTCGGCGGCGGAATCTGACAGGCGAGGTGCGATGTCACCCAAAAGACGCACGTCGGCGGCCGAACCTGAGCGGCGAGGTGCGATGTCGACTGGGGAGCGGACCATGAGTTCTCACGGCATGAACCCGGACGGGTACCGGCTGCTGGACCTCGCGCGGCTCTCCGGGCAGAAGGGGCGGACGATCCGCTCGTGGATCGACCGCGGGCTGCTCCACGGGCCGGACTCCCTGGGGCGCGGCGCGCGCTACGACGGCGACCACCTGCTGCGCGTGCGCGTCATCGCGGCCCTGCGCGACGATCACGACATGGGGCTGGACGCGATCGGTGTGGTCCTCGAGCGGAGCAGCCGGGAGGAGCTGGCGGTCCTCCTGGAGACGGCGCCGGCGGAGCGCGGGCTGGAGCCGACGGGGGAAGGTGCCGTCGACTATGTGCGGAGGGCGCGGGAGGAGGCGGAGGAGGAGTTCGGGCGGCTCATGGCGGAGGTGGAGGCATCGGCGTCCGAGCCGGACAGCGAGGGCGGGGTGTCTTTGGGGGCCGAGCGCCTCGCGTGGCGACGTCGCTGGCTGCGGAAGCGGAGCGCACCCAGCGCTCAGCTGATGCTCCCGTCCGGGACTGATCCGGAGCCGACGCTCCATGAACCCGAGCTCGAACGCCACGACCGGACCGCGCTCGCGCGCATCGCAGAAGCGCGCATGCGGCAGCACGAAGATTCAGAAGGCGGCGATCAGAAGGAGCTGTTGGCAAAGCTGGAGTCCCTCGGCCGGTCCAGCGAGCCGCAGCGCACTCCACGGTCGAGCAGGGTGGAGCGGTGGCTGGAGGTCCGCGTCACGCCGGGCGTGTACTTGAAGGTGCGCGACCACGGGACGAAGGAGGACGAGGAGTGGGCGCGGGAGCTTGCGGGGTTGTTGCGGGGGTTGATTGATCGGTGTTAACAGCCCTGGATTTACGCTCAGGCGCCTGCTCCCCTGACGCTCGACGCCAAGCGCCACTCCGGATACGGTCCTGATGGAGGACTGGCCGATGGCCCTGAATCGACGGGAGAGCAAGCAGACAGAGAGGTCGCTCGCGGGGATGAGGTTAGAGCCCGGGGGCCCCGCAACGTCTTCTACGACCAACTCGACAAGAACTGAACCGCGTTGATCTTGACCGCCGGGTCGAAGCTTGGTGCGCTCCGTACTGTCAGGGGGCGGGCTGTCCGGGGCGACCCTCGATCCCCCGGGCGTCTAGTTCCGCATGCTCTTCGTCGGGTACCTCGCGGGGATCGAGGTGGAGCGGAACCTGTCAACGACTTTGGGACACCATCCGTAGATATCTACTGAGCCTCCGCTTCGTTCTTGCCGGGGAGGCTCTGACGCGGGCTGATGAAGGCCATGCCGACCGGAGAGTGACCACCCGGAAGGGGGGTCAATTCCTGATGTCGCAAGGGGGTCAGATTCGGGTGTCGCTTGACAGTCGTTGAGCAGGGGAGGCCCTGGGGCTGCTGGACAAGACAGGCGGTGCGGCCGATCATTCGCGTCGGGCGGAAGTGACCTGGGCAGCGCACGAAGGGCGGGACATGGACTGGCTTGACGTTCTCCGATCCGCGAACATGGACGACAAGCGGCTGCAGGCCGTGCTTCTGGAGCGACCAGACCTGCATGTCGAGGTAGCCCTCGACCAGCTGGCCGCCGACATCGAGGCCGGACAAGACAAAGACTGCAAGGCCGTTCGGTCGGTGCTCCTCGTGGCTCACGCTGGAGACGGCAAGACCCATTTCCTTCGGAGCAAGCTCGCGGCGACTTCGTCGCGCCCCGTGTACTGGTTTCCCCACGATGGGAGCTCCGCCGCGGACCTGGAGCGACCGGGCATCCACGTATTCAACGACCCGAGTCCGACCTCCCGGGACCTCGTGCTTCGGTTCTTCCACGCGGCCTTCGGCGAAGCCGCGTGCGATCCCGATCGGCGCTTCGTTGCCTCTGCAAACCGGGGTCTGCTGCGCGACCTAGTTCACTTCGTCGACAAGGGGACGCCCGCCGCCGCCTGGCTTCGCGGGGCCCATGCGCTCGACGCGGCCGCCCATCGGCCTGACTCCCATGGTCGCATCGCGGTCCCGCTGGATCAGCGCACCCTCGTCCCCGCCCCGGGGGGAGGGCTCACCGCAGCGCCTTGCTACAAGCTTCTCGTGGCGTTGTTCGACTATGCGCACGAGGACCTCGGCGCTCCTGCGTGGTCGCCGCCGCAGTGGGCGAAGCGCGTGGCCGTGGCGCTCGCGATGGTCGAGGCCTGTGGGCATCATGTGACGTTCCGCGAGGCGACGGCTCTGGGTGCCGCCGTCGGACGCGCGCTGTGCCTTGGGGAGCGGGAGGGTTGGTCGGCGCTGTTCCAGGAGGGCGATGACGGTCAGGCGCTCCTCAGGGTGCGCTCGCTGCTGCGGCGGCTCGACCCGGCCCGGGTGGCCACCCCGGCCCTGGACGAGGCATTCACGACGCTGTCAGCCCGGGATGCCGCGGTGCGGCTTGGGTCTTGGGATGCTCTGGTCGACTTGTTTGAGGGCGGTTCGGGCGAGACCCCGGAGCTCCCCTATCCGAGCGCCGTCCCCTTCATCCAGCTCTGCGCGCGCGTCGGACAGGCCAACACGCGGGCCGTCGCGGCGGTACGGGCGCTTTCCGACCTCGACGCCCCGGACGCGGAGCTCTCCCAGGTGCTCGAGCACGCCGTGGAGGGGCTGCGACGTTCGACCGTGGGCGCGGGTGAGGACCGGCTGGGAAACCTCTTCCGCGGTCTCGCCCGCGTGGCCTGGGGGGCGGAGGGCGCGACCCTCTCACACGACGTGCTGCCTCTCGCGACTCCGCTGCAGCCGGGGACCGCGGTCCGGGCCGCGCGGTGGCGCGTCCTGCGGGCCGCGATCGGTCGGGAGCGCGCGCACTTCAGCGTGCTGACGGTGGACCCAGGGCCGTATGTGGAGCGTGGTCTTATTCTCCCGGAGCTCGTGATTGAGGGACCCGCAGATCTCGATCCCACGCCGCCGTTGCGGCTCGATCTTGAGCTGTTCGACCTCCTGGCGCGCATCGGGGACTCGACCCATCCGGTCGAATTGGGGAGCCGCGGGCCCCAGGTGGCGTCGTGGCTCGAGTCCGTCGTCAGGACCTGGGAGTCGGCCTGGAGTGAGTCCGGTTCCGGCTTCGTCGTCTTCCAGACCCTAATCGACGGGAGCGCGAGTCGAGAGAGCGTCCCCCTCCGTCCACCGAAGCGCGGCGAGGAGCTCGCCGAAGTGCCGCTCCCGGCCCTTGAGATTGACTCCGTTCTCGACGTCGTGCGCGAGATCTGGCCCGCGCAGAGCGTCCCCAGCCAGAACCTCGCGGTGACTCCGGGGGCCTGTGCGAACGCACTCCTGCTGTGGGCAGGGCTCTCGCCAGCTCACGCGGTCCCCCAGGCGCCGAACCCGAGCCCGAGCGCCCTCCGGGAGGCGCTGGGCACCGGCCATCTGAACGCCCTTCGCGTGCGCACCCGGTATCGCTCTGTGGCCTTTCCCTGGTCGACCCATTTCCTGGGGCTAACCCTCGACCACCAAGGCCGGGTCAGCCGAGATGCGCTGGACGATCTTCGTCGATTGGGCGCCGCGATCGCGCGGACCCTGGGACTCGGCCCGGCGTGGCGGGACGGCCTCCGGGGGGCCTGGGCCCGAGACGAGCCTGACCTCGATCGGCACCCCAGTTCGCTCCTGGCCCACGACTGGCTGTCGGTGGGGGCAGCCGGCCTGCAACTCCAGAAATTCCAGCCTTTCAGCGCGCCGTCAGCCGATCCAGCTTGGCCCATCCAGGAAGTCCTCGCCGAGCTCCTTGGAAAGGTCCCGTTCGGAGGGAGCGAGCGGTGGTGGCTGGTCGGCACGCTGGGCGCCTGGGCGCTCATGAACGGGGCCGTGCGCGAAATTCATGGGCTCGACGTGGCCCCCCTTTGGCTTCCGTCCGTCGGTTCGCCGGCAGCGAAGCGCGCCTACAACAAGACCATCACGGGGTGGCTGCCCGACGGGCCGGACCCGGCCGCCATCACGGCGATCGGGCAGGCCTCCGGGTTTCTTACCCCGCCTTCCTTGCTCCGCCAGTTCAACCTGTCGCTATCCGCTGGGCCGGGGCTGGTGGATCTCCTACGACTGGCCGCTTGGCGGGTGTGTTTGAACGAGCCCCAGCACCGAACCGTCGAACGGCTGCAAGAACTCCTTCTGGCGCTTGGGCTCTTCACGAAGACGGGCGGCAATCCTGTCTCGGATCGCCTGCCGGCGGGCGCGGTGCATGAGGAGTGCCCGCCCTCTGCCTCCTTTGAGGAGGCCCTACGGTCTGAACTTGCCGCTCTGTCCCTGCTCGACACCGCTTCGGACGGCGCGTCCCTGATCCGATCCCCCTGGAGTGCGCAGTGACCTCGTTGACCCCCCAAATGCGCGCCCGAGCTCGGTTCCTGGGCCTTGCGGCCGCCAATGCGCTGCGAAACGACCTGGCGTGGCGGGCCCGGTTTGAGGGAGGTGCCGAGCTCCCCCCCACCCTTTGCGTTCGCGATGGAAGCTACCGGTTCCCCCCGGACTCCACGAAGGACGCCGCCCGGGAGGCGATTGAGGCCCTCCGCGGCCTCCTGTCCCAGTTCGCTCTGTCAACGACGCCACTCGATGGGTCCTTGTTCGCCGTCACCGATGACAACGTGCTGATGTGGCGCGACGACGACCTCCACCCTGCGGACGCGCTGAGTGCAGCGGGCGGAGACGAAGACCGGCGGTCTTGCGGCGGTGTCGTGCTCGTGCTCGGGGCCAAGATGGGGGACACGCTGCTTGCGGCCGGTGAGGTCGTCGACGGCTCGCTGCCAGTCTCGCCGTCCGCCTGGTACACGGCCTGGTGGCCCTCAGTGGAAGATACGCCGCGTCGCCGGCTGGTCGACCTTGAGAACCACGTGGGGGAGGCTGCGACCAGCGCGGCACGCTTCCAACTCGCCGGGGGAGAGATCAGCGTGACGTTCGCCGATCCATGGTTGGAGTTCGGGCGCGCCCTCCTCGCCTGCGGGGGTGTCGACGATCCATCCTTGCTGAAATCCGAGCACGGGCGCGCGTCGAAGGCCGGCCTGCTCGCCGCCCTCTCTCCTGGAGGTGCAGCCGGCCAAAAACACCGTGCTTCCAGGACGGCGAACGAGTGGGCATCGGGGTTGGTGGGGGACCTGTCGTTCAAGGACACGGGTCTGGAGGAGATGCTGAAAGCCGGGGACACGTGGCCGCGCGCCGTCGCGCGCCAGCGACTCTTCGCCCTACGTGGCTTGATCGGAGTCGTGGGGGACAAGGACTTCAAGCGGCTCGCTCCGGTCCCCGGACGAGGCCCGCAGCGCGCACGGACGCACGGCGAGACCACCCCCGGCATCCCCCTCCAGGACGCGGTCTGGGTCGTCGGAGCGCTTCAGGAGTGCTTCCCGGGGCGTATCGGCACCGCGCCGGACACCGACGGACTCCGCGTTCTGTCCGTTGCGCTGGCGTTGGCGGAGCAGCGAACAGACGTCATCGGCGACGATGAGGCCAGGCCATGGATCGCTGGTCCGGATCGGTGGGAGCTCCTGGGTGGTCAGGTGGACGTGTTCGGCTTCGGTCAGCGGCTCGTCAAGTCACTCGGGCCCCGGCGTCTGTCTTCCGAGGACGGGCACTACTTCGTTGTCGTCACCGTGGAGGCGGACGGCGAGAAGCATGAGCTGGATTTCGGCTTCGGATGGCGCTGGCGCAGCAAGGGGCGGAGCGATCGGGAGGTTCGTGCCGTGGATGTGGAACGAGAGGCCGTTCGCCTTGAGCGGCTCATCGGCCAGCTTCGGTCCCTGTCCCCCCAGTTGGTGCGTCGGGCGGAGGACCTCCACGCTGCGTGGATCGCCTTGTCGGAGCTCACGGTCGAGCGGATCGAGTGGGTCGGGGTAACCAGCGGCGGAGCAACCGTACCCGCGGTCAAGGCTTTCATCGCCACCTGGAAGGCTGTTGCGGACGGGTTCGTCGAGGCGTTTGCGGAGGTGGGAAACCTGGCGCACCGGCTCGCCGCCGGCCCCCTGCAGACGTTCCTGCAGTTCGGTGTTGTCGACCTTGCAGAGCAAGTCGGGACCTATGGTGCGGACGCCGTGCGCGTGCTGGGCTACCACCCGCTGCGGTTGCGCCGGCAGGGCCGGCAGGAGCTCTGGGCGCTCGAGGAGCTGCGTCGCCGGCTGGGGTCCGCGGCGACGCTGCGCGACGTCCCGCTGTCGCTCGACATGGCCCCCGCGGGCGTCCCTGCGCTTCTCTGGCGGCCCGACAACGACTTTCTATTGCCCGTCGAGCGTGAGGACCCCTGGACTGACATCTACGCGCCGTTCGCACACCCGAGCGACCGCGAACCGGACCTGATTCAAGCGGTCCGCCCGGTATTGACGAGCATGGCTCGCGTGATCCTGCCCGGCATGCAGCGCCGGACGGCCGCGGTGCTCGAGGAAGAGAGTCGAAGCCTGCGCGGTCTCCGTCCGCTGATCCTCC